>CALMAB010000518.1 GCA_937858325.1 uncultured Acetobacteraceae bacterium | reverse complement strand
CACCTGGCCGGCCGGCTGGAGCGCGAGGACATGCCGTTCGCGACGTTCTCGGGCGACATGTCCGGCCCGGCGAAGGACGCGGCGGTGGAGACATTCCGCGACCATGTGCCCATTCTGCTGTGCACGGAGTCCGGCGGCGAGGGGCGCAACCTGCAATTCTGCAACACGCTGGTCAACTTTGACATCCCCTGGAACCCGATGGCCATCGAGCAGCGCATCGGGCGCATTGACCGCATCGGTCAGGCGCGCGAGGTGTTCGTGTTCAACCTCGTCGCCGCCGGCACGATCGAGGACGCGGTGCTGCGCATCCTCGACGAGAAGATCAACATGTTCGAGCTGGTAGTCGGCGAGGTGGGCGCGATCCTGGGCGAGGTCGACGAGGAAGGGGAGTTGGACCGCGCCACCGTGACCGCGGACCGGCGCCGGCCGCCTAACCTGGGTCGAAGCAGAATGGTTGTATGAGATCAGCCTTTGTGAACCGCCCCGGGTTTCCCGGAGGCTCCAACCTGTGAGAGGACGGAGCCATGACCCAGAAGATAGCCAAGCAGTTTTCGCCCGAGCTGCGCGAGCGGGCGGTGAGAATGGTGCGGGACCGCGAGCGCGAGGGTGGGACGCAATGGGAGTCCATCGGCGCCATCGCGGCCAAGTTTGGCTGTTCGCGCGAGACGCTCAGGCGATGGGTTAGGGAGGGCGAGCGGGATGCGGGGGAGCGGCCTGGTCTGACCACTGACGAGCGCGAGCGCATCAGGGTGCTGGAGCGTGAAGTGCGCGAGCTGCGCCAGGCCAACGAGAGCCTGCGCAAGGCGTCCGCGTATTTTGCCCAGGCGGAGCTCGACCGCCCTTTGAAGCGATGATTGGCTTTGTCGACGAGCACCGCGGGCAGTATGGGGTCGAGCCGATCTGCAGGGTGCTGCCAATTGCCCCATCGACGTATCACGAGCGCAAGGCGCGGCAGGCCGACCTTTCCCGCCTGTCCGAGCGCGCCCAGCGCGACGCGGCGTTGCGGGTGGAGATCAAGCGCGTGTTCGATGCCAACTTCCGCGTCTATGGCGTGCGCAAGATGTGGCGGCAGCTCCGGCAAGGGCTTCGACGTCGCCCGTTGCACGGTGGCCAGGCTGATGAACGGCATGGGGCTGGCCGGCGCCGTGCGCGGCAGGACGGCAAGAACCACGGTCAGCGACAAAGCGGCGTCGTGCCCGCTCGACCGGGTGAACCGCCAGTTCCAAGTTCCGGCGCCCAACCTGCTGTGGGTGTCGGATATTACCTATGTCGCGACTTGGCAGGGCTTTGTCTACGCTGCCTTTGTCATCGACGCCTTCGCGCGCCGTATTGTCGGTTGGCGCGTGAGCCGAACGGCGCATGCAGGTTTCGTCCTTGATGCCCTGGAGCAAGCTCTCCATGACCGCCGTCCGGCGAAGGGCGGCCTCACCCATCACAGCGACAAGGGATCGCAGTACGTGTGCATTCGATATACGGAACGGTTGCTGGAGGCCGGGATCGAGCCGTCGGTCGGCAGCGTTGGCGACGCTTACGAAAATGCGCTCGCCGAAAGCGTCATCGGCCTATTCAAGGCGAAAGTGATCAACCGCCGCGGCCCCTGGCGGAGCCTGGAGGCCGTCGAGTTCGCCACCCTGGAATGGGTGGACTGGTTCAACCACCGCCGGCTGCTTGAGCCGATTGGCAACATCCCGCCCGCCGAAGCCGAAGCCAACCACGATGCCGCTACACGCAACCTCGCTATGGCGGCATAACACACGCTCAATCGCCTCCGGGAAACCCGGGGCGGTTCACCACGGCGACCGGCAACCCAAGCTCTCGCCCCAACAGCAAGCCGAGGTGCTCGCCATGCTGAACGCAGGACGTCCAGCCGCAGACGTCGCCAGGCTCTTCCGCGTTCACCGCGCAACCATCAGCCGGGTGGCCAGCAGTGCCAGGCT
>CALMAB010000517.1 GCA_937858325.1 uncultured Acetobacteraceae bacterium | reverse complement strand
CAGGGCGTTTACGCGCAGCGCGCCGCGCTGGCCGAGCTGCTGCGCAGGCCGCCCAAGCAGGTGCGCTGCTTCCATGTCGAGTGGTCCGGCTGCTACGGCCACAACGGCGCGGACGACGCGGCGGCCGACGCGGCGCTGATCGCGCGCGCCCTGCCGGGCCGCCCGGTCCGCGTGCAATGGATGCGCGAGCAGGAGAACACCGCCGAGCCGTTCGGCCCCGCCATGGTCGCCGAAGCGTCCGCGGCGCTGGACGCGGAGGGCCGGGTCGTCGATTGGGAGTACGGCGTGTGGAGCAACACGCACAATCGGCGGCCCAGCAAGGGCGGCCTGTTCCTCCAGAACGCCGCGCTGCCTGATCCGCTGCCGGTGCCCCCGCCCGCGCCCATCCCGATGCCGGAAGGCGGCGGCGAGCGGAACAGCAACCCCCTGTACAGCTTCCCCAACGCGCACGTCGTGTCCCACTTCCTGCCGGAGATGCCGCTGCGCGTGTCGGCCATGCGGTCGCTCGGCGCCTACCTCAACATCTTCGCCATCGAGAGCTTCATGGACGAGTTGGCCGCCGCGGCGGGCGCCGACCCTGTGGCGTTCCGCCTGCGCCACATGCAGGACGAGCGCGCCCGCGCCGTGATCCAAACCGCGGCCGACCGGTTCGGCTGGTCCGCCCCGCGGCCCGGCAGCGCACGGGGGACTGGCCGGGGCTTCGCCTTTGCGCGCTACAAGAACCTCGGCGCCTACTGCGCGGTGGCGCTCGACTTGACGGTCGAGCACGAGACCGGGCGCATCCGCATCGGCCGCGTCGTGGCCGCGGTGGACAGCGGGCAGCCCATCAACCCCGACGGCATCCGCAACCAGATCGAGGGCGCAATCATCCAGTCCGCGAGCTGGACCCTCTATGAACAGGTCCGGTTCGACCGGCGCCGCGTCACCAGCCGGGACTGGAGCGGCTACCCGATCCTGCGCTTCCCGGCCGTGCCGGACAGCATCGAGGTCCACATCGCCGACCGGCCGGGCCTGCCGTTCCTGGGCACCGGCGAGGCCGGGCAAGGACCCACGGCCGCCGCGATCGCCAACGCCCTGCGCGACGCGGCGGGCGTGCGCGTGAGGGACCTGCCGCTGTCGCAGGCCCGGGTCAAGGATGCCATCGGGGTGTAGCCGGGCGCGGTGTCAGTCGTCCGCCTATCGTGCTGTTTAACAATTGCTGACATTCTTTGTCATTTTTCGCCAAATCAATCGTGAGACGAATCGCACTCTTCATATATGATGCGTTTGCGTCATAAATGATACGGGAGTGCGGCATGGACATTCTTTTGATCAGCCAGGTTCGCATCCTACGCGACGCCCTGGTCGCAGCCTTGCAGGGCGTCGATGGCAACCAGGTCTGCGGCGCGTCCTCCCGCGAAACGGTCGAGGCCGCCCTTGCGGCATTCGCGCCCGCCCTGGTCGTTGTCGATGCGTCGCACCCCGAAACGGCCGTGCTGGTCGCCACCGTCCGGGGGCACGCGCCGGAGGCGAAGGTGGTCGTCCTGGCCGCGGGCGAGCGGGACGAGGAGTTCCTTGCCTGGGCCGACGTTGGCATCGCCGGGTACTTGGGGACGGACACCTCGATTGCTGGCCTGTTGTCCGCCGTGCGCCGCGTCGGCGCGGGCGAAGTGGCTTGCCCGCCGCGGCTGACCGCGCTGCTGCTGAACCGGTTTGCTACCCGTTCCAACGAGCGTGCGGACCGGGCCGGGATCTTTTCGCTGACCGCCCGCGAGCAGGAGATCGCCGAGCTGCTGGCGGAGGGCTTGTCGAACAAGCTGATCGCGCGCCGCTTGTGCGTCGCCCTGCCCACGGTGAAGAACCACGTCCACAGCATCCTGGAGAAGTGGGATTGCCGGAGCCGGGGCGAGGCCGCGGCCCGTCACCGTCGCCAGGTCCAGGACGACGCCCGGCCGGTCGCCGGAAAGGTCGTCGATCTGCGGGCAACCCCGGTTTTGCCGGCGAGCGGCGCCCCGTCGCGGACCGGAACCATGCAGCACCGCGTGCCGGCAGCCTTCAACCAGAAAGCCGCTTGATACCAGCGGCCCTTTGCTTCCATCGTTCCCCCGTCGTTGCGAGGAGCGCAGCGACGCGGCAATCCAGGGGCCACAAGCGCCGCGCTGACGGCTCGCAATGACGAACGGGGCGGGGTGAAAAGCCGTCGGCATGGGACCGGTTTCGGCAACCAGCGGGCTGTCCGGGCAATGCTCACCCTCGCCCATTTCCGCGCTCCATCTCCATCCGGTTCCGGCGCCGCTGCCGTCAGGAGCTTTGCCGGCTTGGCGCGCCCAGGTTGACCCGCTCCGGTCCTCCACCGTTTCGATGTCGCACAGTGATGCCCGGCCCGTGCTAGCGCGGTGGTCAGGTGGTCGCCGCGACGTTCGCCTGAGCATGTTCGGCTGAGCGTGGCTGGAAAGCCCGCCACGTTTGCGGCAGGCTGACGCCCTGCCACCGAAGGGTCCGCCCCACGACCACGGCCGCCGCCGTTTCCACCCCTGCCGCCCATGCGCCGACCCGCAACATCCTGATGCTGGGCGCGCTCGGCGTGGTGTTCGGGGACATCGGCACCAGCCCGATCTACGCGTTCCGCGAAGCCCTCAAGGCAGCCGGGGGCGCCTCGGCGCAGGCCACCGTGTTCGGCGTGCTGTCGCTCGTGTTCTGGGCCGTGGTCCTGGTGGTCGCCCTCAAATACGTCGTGTTCATCATGCGGGCCGACAACCACGGCGAGGGCGGCACCGTGGCGCTGGTGCTGAACTACCTCGGCCAAGGCGCGCTCGTGCTGCATACCGCAAGGCGGCTGGTTTCCGCTCCTGACCGGCGCGTTGGCGCTGACGCTCATGCTGTGCTGGCGCCGGGGCCGCGACGTCGCGTTCGCCAAGCGCGACGAGGACGCGGTGCCCCTGGACCGGTTCCTCGCCGGGCTGGGCCAGCCCGGCGGCCCCGTCCGCGTGCCGGGCACGGGCTTTTACCTGACCAAGCAGCACGACGTGGTGCCCGCAGCACTTGCGCTCCACCTGCGCCACAACGGCGTGCTGCACGAGCACGTCGTCCTGCTGAAGGTGACGACCTCCCGCGCGCCGCAGGTCGCCGAAAGCGGGCGCGTCGCCATCGAAGGCCTGACCGGAGGTCTCCACCAGGTGGAAATCCGGTTCGGTTTCGCGGAAAAGCCGGACGTGCCCACGGCGCTGGCGGCGCACCCCGAAGCGGGCTGTGACCCGGCAGCTGCGTCGTTCTTCCTGGGGCGAGAGGACCCGGTGCCGGCCCTGCAACCGGACATGCCGATCTGGCAGGAGCGCATCTATGCCGTTCTCGCGCGCAACGCCGTACGGGCGCCGGACTACTTCCTTATCCCGCCGCCCCGGGTCATCGAGTTGGGAACCAAGGTGGAGCTGTGAGGAAATGGCCTTGCGATCTGCGCATCCGGGGCGGCTCCCCATCCGACAAATCCTGATTTGCCTCACAGGCTCGTGATGTCCAATGTGCCTGTCATCACCCGCTCAAGGCAAACGCCCGTGCAGCACAAAAAACCCGCCGTTGGTCCCCGGTTCACCCTGGAGCAGATCGCTGCCCTTTCGACATCCATGGAAGGCAGTGCCTGGGGGTTTCACATTGAAACCGACGTGCGCAACCCGCAAAGGCCAGAGATCGCGGAAGTGTGGCGGCACCATCCGACCCTGCCGCTGTTCTTCATCACGCCTCTGCCCAACGGTGACGTCGAAATCTACGACGTGCTGCACGAGACTTACGGGAGCGATCCCATGCAAGCGGTCCTGGCGTCCATCATCGAGACGGAGGCCGTCGCGGCCTAGCGGAGACCAAAACGCGAGGCCTGCCGCGCCGCCCCGGCGGCCGGCGTGCGGGCGGATTCGGGCTGGCAGGCCGGCCCTGTTTGGATGATGCTCCCCCACCGCCGGTCCGCCCCGGACCGGCCTCGCGCGGGGGCGTTTCCATCGATGTCGCAACGTGACGGCAAGCCGGACCTTTCCATCACGCGGCGCGGCCTGGTCACGTCGATGGCCCTCACGGGGGCGGCACTGGGCGCCGCACCCGCGGGCGCGCAGGGCACCCCGCGCAAGGGCGGGCGGCTGCTGGTCGGCTGCGCGGGCGGCGGCGCGAAGGACAAGCTCGACGCGCACGGCCCGATCAGCAACCCCGACATCGCCCGCGTCTTCGCGCTCTACGAGCCGCTCGCCTGGCGCGACCAGAACTACCAGTTCCAGATGGTCTTGGCGGACGAGATCTCCGCCAACCCCGCCGCCGACGTTTGGACCGTGCGGCTCAAGAAGGGGGTCGAGTTCCACAACGGCAAGCCGCTCACCGCGGCCGACGCCATCGCGTCCATCCAGCGCCTGATCGACCCCAAGCGGTCAAGCGCGGCCAGCAGCCTCGCCGACGTCGACCCGGCCGGGTTCAAGACGCTCGACGACCGGACCTTCTCGATCCAATTGACCCAGCCCAACGCCACCTTCGATACGCAGATCGGGCAGTACGGCAACGGCATCGTGCCCGCCGACTACGACCCGGCAAAGCCCGTCGGCACCGGCCCGTTCAAGTTCGGCTCGCTCGCCCCGGGCGACCGCAGCGTGTTCCCGGCCAACCGGAACTACTGGCGGCCGGGCCTGCCCTACGTGGACGAACTCGTCATCATCGACTTCCCCGACGAGACCGCGCGCATCAACGCGCTGCTGAGCGGCCAGGTCCACGCCATCGACAACGTGCCGTTCGCGCAGACGCGCGTGCTGGGGATGACGCCGGGGCTGAAGACGCTGGTGGCCAAGACCGGCGCCTGGCTGCCGTTCACCATGCGGGTCGATCAGGCGCCGTTCGACGACGTGCGCGTGCGCCAGGCGATGCGCCTCCTCGTGGACCGCCCGCAGATGATCGAGCAGGCGCTGTCCGGCCAGGGCAGCCTCGCCAACGACCTGTACAGCCCGTTCGACCCGGACTACGCGGCCGACCTGCCGCAGCGCCGCCAGGACCTCGACCAGGCGAAGTCGCTGCTGCGCGCCGCCGGGCGAAGCGACCTGAAGGTGGAGCTGGTGACCGCCCCGGTCGCCGCCGGCGTGGTCGAAGCGGCGCAGGTGCTGGTGGAGCAGGCGCGGCAAGCGGGCGTGACGATCAACCTGCGCCGGGTGGACACGGGCACGTTCTACGGCAACGACTACCTCAAATGGACCTTTGCGCAGGACTTCTGGTACTCCCGCGACTACATCGCGCAGGCCGCCAACTGCGCGCTGCCGAACGCGATCTACAACGAAACGCACTTCGCCGACCCGGACTTCGCCAAGCTGGTGGCGGAGGCCCGGCGCACGCTCGATCCGGCACGACGCAAGGAGCTGCTGCACGACGCGCAGAAGATCGAGCACGAAACGGGCGGCTACGTCATCTGGGGCTTCCGCGACCAGGTGGACGCCCATTCGGCCAAGGTGACAGGCTTCACGCCGTCCAAGACCGGCACGCCGCTCGGCAACTACGGCTTCGGGGCCGTGCATTTTGTTTAAAGCCATATGAGCGCCCTCGTGCTGCGGCGCCTGGGACTGGGCGCCGTCACGCTGCTGCTGGTCTCCGTGCTGGTGTTCGGCGCGACGCAGGCGCTCCCTGGCGACGCCGCCTCGGCCATGCTGGGGCGGGAGGCGACGCCCGAGCGGCTGGCGGCGCTCCGCCTGCACCTGCGCCTCGACGAGCCGGTTTGGCGGCAGTACCTCGGCTGGCTCGGCGGGATGCTGCGCGGCGACTTCGGCACGTCGCTCGCCACCGAGCAGCCGGTTTCCGCCCTGCTCGCCCCGCGCATCGGCAACTCGGCCTTTCTCGTGCTGCTGGCCGCCCTCCTCGCCATCCCGGCCTCCCTGGCCATCGGCATGGCCAGCGCGGTCCGGCGCGACGGCGTGCTGGACCACGTGCTGTCCAACGTGTCGCTGGCACTCGCGGCGCTGCCGGAGTTCATCATCGGCATCGCACTGGTCATGCTGTTCGCGACGCAGGTGATGCACGTGCTCCCGGCGGTGGCCATGATCGCCGACGACGAGCCGATCTGGCGGCAATGGGACCAGGCGGTGCTGCCGTCGCTGGCCCTGGTCCTCGCCGTGGTGCCTTACATGGGCCGCATCGTGCGCGGCTCGATGGTGGAGGTGCTGGAAAGCGAATACGTCGCCATGGCGCGGCTGAAGGGGATGCCACAGCACAGGGTCATGCTGCGCCACGCGCTGCCGAACGCGGTGGTGCCGTTCGTGCAGGTGACGGCGCTGCAGCTCGCCTGGCTCGCAGGCGGCGTCGTGGTGGTCGAGTTCGTGTTCCGCTACCCCGGCATGGGCCAGGCGCTGGTGGACGCGGTGGCCAACCGCGACCTGCCGGTGGTGCAGGCGTTGAGCCTGCTGATCGGCGGCGTTTACGTGGTGCTGAACACGCTGGCCGACATCGCGACCGTGATGCTGACGCCCCGGCTGCGGACCGCGCTGCCGTGAGGCTGCTCGCCCGCGCCCTGTCGCAGCCG
>CALMAB010000516.1 GCA_937858325.1 uncultured Acetobacteraceae bacterium | reverse complement strand
GCTTTGGCATCCATGACGGGTCGGGCGGCTTTGCGGCGCATCCGCCGCAAGACCGACGCGGTGGAGGGCCGCAGCGCCCTGCTTCACCCGCAGATTGCGGCTATGTCGGGCGGCCCGCGCCCGGCCTCGTTCTGCCGGAGCGCCCGCTCCTCGCCCGTTTCCGTCAGGTGCCTGCCCCATGGCATCGCCACCTGTGATCCGGCGCGAACACCTCGCGCGCCTGCGTCGGGTACATGGCATGCCGGCCATGCCAAGCAAGGCGGCCGAAATACACTTGCGATCCGTGCAACACGGCTATCCGGGCAGCCTCACGGCAGGCGGCGTTGGTCATTTCATAGCCCCCATGTAACCCGCATTCGGAGCCGAGCCGTCGCGGCGCTCGTCGACCTTCACGTAAGCGATTCTTGCGTGCTCGGCGCAGTAGGGCTTGCCTGAAGTCGCGGTCGCCTCGCAGAAGTGGAAGTCGCGTTTCCCAGGCTCGCCAATCGGCCAACAGCATGACCTTGGAACGGGCCCGCGCACGAAGCCGCTCGCCCGGTCACTGCAACCGGAGCCGGACGACGCTGGTGACGGCCGCGTGCGCCTGTTTCCCTGTTTGGAGGCCTTCGCGGCGGATGGCTGGGCAGGCTTGGGTTTCTGGACGGCCTGTCCGGTGCAAACAGCATCGGACGGCGCTGATGACAACATGAGCTGGTCGCCTCGCCGCTCAGGCTTTAGAACGGCCTCGGGCTTGCCCGCTCCTCCACGCCGGATCGGACTCGGTCGCGGCGGCAGATTGAGGCGGTGCGCCTTACCCACGATGGAGTTCTTCGTGAGGCCCATGCGCCGGCCGATCTCAGCCGTGCTGTGGCCTTCGGCCCAAAAGGTGCTCAGGCGCGAGATCGCCTCGGCGTCCCAATCCTGGGAAGTCGTATCAAAGTGAGCCCTCATCGATTCGCTCCAGACCGTGCGGGTATTCCTTGACGTAGTATCACCACAGCTTCCAAAATGCCGCCAGTGGTTTTGTTCGGAAGGAAGTTCTGGATGCAGCAATCAGGTGCTTTGCGCAGCGGCACCTTCTTCCGTCCGCAGTAGGCCGGGCGATGACCGCTCGCGCCGGCAAAGCCACCCGCTTGCCGGTCGCAGTCACGCCGTTCGGCAACGAGACCTGCCGCACTTCACGGGCCGTTTCAACAAGGTCCTGGTCCGACGGCTTTCAAAGCGTGGGCTCACCCTCACCAAGCATTCCGAACCGCCGAGGCTTGCGCCTCACCCAAAATCGGCGGGTTGTGCACCGAAATTTCTATTTCCGTTGGGTCAAAGAACTTCGGCTAGTCAAGGCAAGTGTCCAGAGGTCATGCAAGTAGTTCCAAAATCTGTTGCCAGGACAATGACTGGCATAGAATGGACTGACTTCAGCAGTAACTCGTGGGCGGGCTGCACACGCATTCCGGCCAACTCCGGCGCTCGATCCGGGTGCGAGGTCTGCTACGCCGAGAAGTTCGGAACCAACCGGATGGGCGTGGTTTGGGGCGCGGGAGAACCGCGGTTGAAGCTGAGCGGCTTCCAGGCCCGGATGCGGCGCCTCGATCGCCTCGCCGGCGATACCGGACTTCCATTCTCCGTGTTCTCCCTGTCGCTTGGCGATTGGCTTGACCCGGAAGTGGCCCCTTCCTGGCGGGCCGAGCTGATCGGAACGGTCGAGGCCTGCACGCATCTGACCTGGTTGCTGCTGACCCACCGGCCGCACCTCGCGTCCAAGCTGCTGCCGGGCGCGTGGCGCACCGCACCGCCTGCCAACGTCTGGCCGGGCGTCACGGTGGACCATCCCCTGCACGGCTACCGTTGGAGGCACCACGCGGCCTACTGGGGCCACACGGGACGCGCCTGGGTGTCTGCGGAGCCGCTGGCGGCGTCCCTGGACGGGATCGACCTGTCAGGGGCCGCCGTGACGATCTACGGCGGCGCAAGCGGCACGTCCGACCCGACTTGGGAGTTCAAGCCGGAGTGGGTGTCCGAAGCAGTGGACCGCTACGGCGAGGACCGGGCGTTCTTCAAGCAGCACGGCGACTTCCGCGACGGCAAGCGCGTGGGGAAGAAGGCCGCTGGCCGCGATCTGGCAGGGCGCATCTACGACCGCACTCCCTGGCCGCGGCACCGCGATCTGCTCCGCCGAGCGGCCGCAGGAAACCACGGGTGAGCTGCGCAGCGGTCCCTGCCCTGATGGCCGGTCGGCGCCCAACGGTCGGGAACGAGGTCGCCCGCCCCGTCCTGAGATGGCATGGCGGCAAATGGATGCTGGCGCCTTGGATCATCGCCCACTTTCCCCGGCACCGCGTGTACGTGGAGCCGTTTGGCGGGGCCGCGTCAGTCCTGTTGCGCAAAGACCGTTCCTACGCGGAAGTGCTGAACGACCTCGATTCCAGCCTTGTGAACTTGTTCCGGGTCCTTCGCGATCCGACGCGCGCAGGTCGCCTTCGCCGTCGCCTGGAGCTGACGCCGTTCGCACGGGACGAGTGGCTGCTGGCCTACGAACCGTCGGCCGATCCCGTGGAGGAAGCAGCACGGCTCGTCGTCAGGTGCTTCATGGGGTTCGGCAACGACGGGGCGCGACGCGACGTGTGCACCGGCTTCCGGGGCAGCGTCTCGCGAAGGGGCAGCATCCCCGCAAGGGACTGGGTAGGCTATCCGGTTGCTCTGGACGCCGCGGTGGCCCGGCTCCGCGGCACGGTGATCGAGAACAGGGACGCCGTGGCGTGCATGGCGTACTACGATGCCCCCGACGTGCTGCACTACGTCGATCCGCCCTACCATCCGGAGACCAGGACGCGCGCGGTCGGCTCGCGCGGCTATGCCCATGACCTGTCAGCCGAGGGTCACGCCCGGTTGCTGGCGGAGCTTGGCACGCTGTCGGGCATGGTGATCCTGAGCGGCTATCCCCATGCCGGCTACGACGCGGCGCTGCGGGGCTGGCGCCGGGTCGAGCGCCCGGCGTTGGCCGACGGTGCGCGCCGCCGCACCGAAGTGCTATGGATCAACGCGGCGGCTTCCGATGCCCTGGGCCGGACGGCGCGAGACCTGTTCACTGCGTGACCGGCAGCCATCGCCACCGTCCCGGCCAGCCTCACATTTGTTGGAACCATGCCTGAAGGCTGTTGCAGCACTCGGCTGGCTGGCACCTCCGTTCGAGAGCCGGTGGCCGCCCCGCCCCTCGCAGACAATCTGCGTCCAGCATTCAGCAAATGCCGGTTTCAGAAGACGTCTGCAGTGGGAAACGGGCAAGATCAGCGCATTGCTGATGTCTTCTGAACTCGCTCCCACCATAAGACCTCTTCACCAAACCGACATTTCACCAACGGGCGACTGCAGTGGCAAGCTGCCTGACCACAAGACGTTTTCAGCAGGCAGCACGGCATGGAACAGGCCCAACCTGAGATCCAAGCCCCAGATAAGGGCGAAGCTGGCCGTGAACGCGTGCCTGAGCGCGGCACGCTCGGCCTTTCGGACGCAGCCTGGGCAGAGGCAAGGCGCCGCGCCGCGGCGGTCGCGCCCTTGGCGGCGCAGGACGTCGTGCCCGCATCCATGGCCCGCGATGCCGGCCGGGCGCTCGGGCTGTCGGAGCGGACGATCTACGGCCTTCTGCGCCTTTGGCGGCGGACGGGCGGGCTGGTCGCCTCGCTCGCACCGCGCCCGTCAACGGGCGGCCGCAGCAAGGGCCGGCTCACGGCTGCGGCCGAACAGGTCGTGGCCGAGGCGATCCGCGACGAATACCTGAACAAGCAAAAGAAGCGGGTCGAGGCTGTGGTGTTCGCCTTGGGCGAGCGTTGCCGCCGGGAGGGGATCAATCCTCCCGCAGCCAACACGGTGCGCGCCCGGGTCCGCCGCGTGCGCGCCGACAAGGCCGCGCGTGCCCGGGAGGGTGCGGGCAGCGCCGCCGCGCGCCGGCTGACATCGGCAGCGGGGCGGACGCCGCAGCGTGCCTTGTCGCCATGACCGGTCCCGTCGCCGCCCAGGTTCCCATGCCGCCGAACCTCCGCATCGTGCCACCCGGGCCGGAGGTGCCGGGCGAGGTCGCGCACTTCGCTGGCGGCTGGAGCGACGAGCCGCGCGACTGCTTCAGCTATGCCAAGGTCAGGGCATGATGCGACTGGTCGTTTTCCTGAGCCTGCTGTGCTGCGCCGTCCTGGCCGCAGCCGGCGCCTGGGCACAACCGATGCAGGCCGATGCGGAGGAGATCTTGCTGTTTCAAGGCGTCGAACGCCGGTACGTGCTGCATCGACCCACGGGCCGGGACGGGCCGGTGCCGGTCGTGGTTGCCCTGCACGGGCTCGGTCAGAGCGTGGCCGAGCTGCGCCGGTCCTGGACGATGGACGCCGTGGCCGACCGGGAAGGCTTCGCCGTGCTCTACCCAGTCGCGCTGACCGACCATTGGTCCTACACCGCCGCCCGCGCGGTTCCCTTGCCGGACGGCAACGGAACCGTGGATGACACCAGCTTCATCCTCGGCTTGGTGGACCGGCTGGCCGGGGACCGTGCTATCGACCCAGCGCGCGTCTATGTGGCGGGCGTGTCCAATGGCGGGCTGATGGCCTGGACGCTCGCCTGCCAGGCGGCCGACCGCATCGCGGGTGTCGCGCCCATCATCACCGGCATGGTGGAACAGCAGGCGGAAGGGTGCCGCCCGGCGCGGCTCGTGCCGTTGCTGGCCATCGCGGGCACGGAGGATTGGACACAAGCTTACGACGGCGCGATGGGGCCGAACTACCGGCTGATGTCCGTGCCCGAGACGCTGGAGTTCTGGCGCAAGCGGCGCGGCTGCACAGGGCTCAACTTCACTGTCGCCCCGCGCCGGCAAGGCGTGCGCGACCCGACCCGGGCCGTGCTGGTAAGCTGGACGAGTTGCGCCGACCCTTCCCCGCAGCGCTTCTGGCGCATCGAGGGCGGCGGCCACTTCCTGGCGTCCATGGCACCGCTATCGGATTGGGAGCGCTCTCGCGGCCCGCACGGCACGCGCAGCCAGGCGATCGAGATGGCGGAGGAACTCTGGCTGTTCTTCGCCGCCTCGGGCCCATGATCCTGACCAGAACGCCCAGGAACCCGTTTTCGGCCACAGTGGCGAACGGCCAGGAACCAAAACCTGACGAGCCGGCAAGCGCGGACGCGCGTGCGGCAGCATCTGCGTCGTGGCGAAGCGCGGTCGCGAGGCTGCTGCGCGGGCACACCTTGGATGCAGCAGCGGACCGGCTCGGCGAAGGCGAGGAGGCGGAAGTCTACGCGCTCGGGCTGGACCGGGTGCTCAGGGTCCAGAAACGGTCGGCCGACCGCGCCCTGGCCGGCCGCCGCCGCGCGTTCTACGCAGCCCTCGACCGGGCGCGGGCTGCGTTCGAGGTACCCAGCATCCTCGACGTGGGCGAGACCGACGGGGTGTGCTGGTCGGTGGAGCGCCGGATCGCGGGAACGTCGCTGACCGACCTGCTGCCCCGGCTCGAAGGCCAGGCTCGCCGGCGCGCGCTCCTGGCCTATGCCGACGCCGCGGCCGCCGTCCGCTGCCTCGGATACGAGCAGACCGGATATGGCGAGGTGCTGGCGGCGGCCCCGATCCGGTTGGACACCTGGGCCGGCTTCGTCCTGGCACGCGCCGGCGCGTGCCTGGCGGCAAACCAGAATCGCTTGGCGGGCCTGGTCGAGCGGCCCGACCGCGCGTTGGAGCGGCTCGGGACCCTGCTCGCGGCAACCGGCGACGGACGACCGGAGTTGGTACACGGCGACTTCTACCCTGCCAACGTGATGGCGCGCGAGGACGGCGCCTTGTCCGGGGTGATCGACTTCGGCCCCCTCACGGTGGTGGGCGACGCGGCGATGGATCTGGCCGGCGCCGTCCTTTACCTGACAGGCATGGCCGGCGTCACGGCACAGGACAGGCAAGTCGTCCAGGAGCGCGCTCGGGAGCACGGGTTGGACGACAGCGACCTGGAAGTCTGCCGCCTGTTCCTCGCTTTCCGCTTCCTGGACACGTCGCGGGACGGCCTGTTCCGCTGGTGCGTTGATGCCATTCGCCAAGCTCTCTGACCGCGCCATGGACGCCGCGGCGGCTTGCGCGCTCCTCAGTGCGGCAGGGTTCCCGGTCCGCCCCGACGCCGTGCGCATGGAGGCGCGCGATGACCGCTGGGCCGTCTGGCTGCCCGGCGAACCCATGGCTTGGTTTCCCATGAACTCGGCCGGGGCGCGCCGCCTCGCTACAGAGCGCCGGGTGCTGGGCCTGCTCGCCACCCGCTGCTCTTTCCGGGTTCCGCGCGTGCTGCATGCGGACGAAGCGGGCTGGCAGGTGCGCGACATGGTGCCGGGCCTGTGCGAGCCGCGGGTCCTCTACCGCCGGCTTCGGGCTGCCCAAGCGCTGGCGCGGCGGATCGGCCGGGTGCTGGGCGAGGTGCTGGCGGAACAGCACAGCCGTGTGTCGGCGCGGGATGTGGCGGGCTGGCTGCCCACGCGCCCGCCCTGGCCGGAGCCGGCCGAGCGGCTGGATGCGGCGTTGCCGCGCGTGGTGGCAGACGCCGGGCTGCTGCGCGCCATCGGTCGGGTGCTGCGACGCTATGAAGCTGAGGTGGTCAACGAGACGACCGACTGCGTGCTGGTGCATGGCGACCTGGGCCTGCACAACATCGCGCTCCTGCCGGGCACGAACAAGGTTGCGGGCGTGTTCGACTACGACGGCGCGTCCTGGGCCGACCGGCACCAGGACTTTCGCTATCTGCTGTTCAACAACGACCCTGGTGAGCCGATGCTGGTTGCCGCGCTGGAGGCATACGAGCCGGCACTGGGCGTACGACTCGACCGCGGCCGCATCCGGTTGTGCAACGCCGCCTGCGCGATCGGCTTCCTGGCGCACCGCGCCGGCACGCCGCCCGAGGCGCGCCCGTGCGGGCGGACGCTGGCTGAAGACCTGACGTGGACACGAAGCGCACTGCGCGGCTTGGGGGAAACGTAGGAGCGCAAGTTGCATCAGACGCAGCACCATCATCTGCGGCGTTCCCGCTTCGCGCCACGAACCGTGTAATCCTGCCCCTTCCCATGGCGTGACGCCGGGTAGTGGCTAGGATATCGCAGTGCGCCTCTTCCATTTCAGCGACGACCCGGCGATCACTCTGTTTGTGCCGCGCCCGATGCGCGTTCCGACCGCCCGTGCGCCGGGGCGGGAATGGCTGAATGGCCCTCTGGTCTGGGCCACCGACGAGACGCACGCCATCCTCTACCTGTTCCCGCGCGACTGCCCGCGGGTGTTGGTCTGGCCGACACCGCGGACGACGACCGAGGATCGCACGATGTGGATGGGACCGACCCAGGCGCGCGCCGTCGCCTACGTGGAAGAAGCTTGGTTGGAGCGCCTTCGGAATGCGACGATCCACCGCTACGACATGCCGCCCGAACGGTTCGAGGACGTGCAGGATACAGGAATGTGGGTGTCCCGCTTGGAGGTTCGCCCTTTGCGGGTCGAGGCGCTAAGCGCCTTGGACGCCCGGCTGTCGGCCGCAGGCGTGGAGGTGCGTGCCCTGGAGCGGCTGACGTCCCTCCGGCCAGTGTGGTCGTCCACCCTGCATGCAAGCGGCATCCGGCTTAGGAACGCGGCAGGCTGGGTCTAAACCCTACCCTTCTAGGCCAGCAGGACGCGCGTGACGTCTGCCCCGGTGTCGGCGTCGATCACCCAAAAGGCGATGCCGCCGGCGTCCCAGTCCCGGAGCTGTTCGACGGAGACGTAGCGCCCATGGGTGGCGTCGTAGAGCCGACTGCGGGCGTAGCTGTAGCGGCACAGCTTCGGGGCTAGGCCGCCTACAGGCCCGACCTCACTGCAGGGCGAGCCGCAGGTGCTTGACGAGCGCGCCGTCAACGGCAGAGTCGAAGGGGCGCGCTGCTTTCCAGTCATAGACCATGCAGGCGGGCATGCGCCTCTTCTCGTCGGGCTCGCCGAGGAAGCGCGGCATGATGTGCGTGTGCAACGCCGGCTCGGCATTGCACCAAGTCTCGTAGTTGATCCGGTAGGCATCGGTCGCAGCAAGAAGCGCGTCGCCGACGCGGACCACATCGCGCAGGTAGGCGTCGCGGCTGGCGATATCGAGCGCGTTGAGGCTTTCGACCACTGGGTCGGCAAGCAGCAGGCAGTAGCCTGGCAGGGGCTGCACGTCGCCCATGACGAGCCAGCCCGAGGGCAAGCGCGCCACGACGTAAGGGTTGCGGCCGGCCCGCGCGAGCGCGACGCGTTCGTGAATGAGCGTTCCCAGGAGCGTCTCCCTTGCGGCGGGGTCGATTGCGTCGCCTGCTGAAGACCAAAGGCGCCAGAAGACGACTGGAAAAGTTGTCCTGCAAGCTGCCCGAAAACTTACCGCAAAAGCTACCTTGCCGAAATCTTCCAGACCATTGCACGGGTAATACCAAGGCTCGTTGACTGGAACCGATCCACCGCCGTCATTGCGAGCGAAGCGCGGCGATCCAGGGCTGCGCCATGCCGCCCTGGATCGCCACGGCAAGCGGGCCTCGCGATGACGAGCATGGGTCATGGTCAATGAGACTTGGTATAAACCCGTGCATTTTCTCGGCTCCACTCCGAGGCTGATGGCTGCTTCAACCTGCAATGCGTTACGTAACGCATTGCAACGGGTTCGTGCCCCTCCCGCCCCAACAAGTCATTGCAGTTAACTGCACGCGCCCTGTGGTATCGTCCCAAGGAGAGGAACCCGACATGCCTGCACGTCTGCGAACGCACTGCCTACTCGCCCTACTCACTCTCGGCGGGGCGGGCTGCACGCTCGCCGACCCCGCGCACCGCTACGACGCCGCCGACGCCCTGTGGGAACAGAGTCAGCAATCGAAAGCGCGGTTCGACGCCCTGCAGGCGCGGGACGACGCGCGCTACCGAGC
>CALMAB010000515.1:6497-7090 GCA_937858325.1 uncultured Acetobacteraceae bacterium | reverse complement strand
GCCCTTCACACCGGCCCGGACACGCAAGCGTTCCTGGCCGACCTGGGAGGCGTCCGCCTGCGGCCCGACGGCAAGCTGCTGCACCTCACGTTCAGCACCCGCCGCGGCGTGCCGCCGGCGGCGGCCGGGCAGATCGACGCCGAGCGCGTCGCGTCCGTCCAGCCGATCAGCTTTTTGACGCAGCTCGTGCTACGCCCGCTCTGGGCGCATCCGAGCCGCGGCGCTGCCGCCCGCGCCTGACCGGCGCAGCGGCCTGCGGTTATCGCGCGTAGCGCATTTCCGCAGCCCCCCGTTGACCACGGGGGAGCCTTCCCGTCCCGTTGGACGGGCAGACGAGCGCTCCTGATCGAGCGCGAAAGGCATACCATGTCACACCCGAACCTGCGCAGCGTGTTCGCGCGCAACCTGCGCTTCTTCCGTCGCGCCGCCCGCCTCTCGCAACGGGAGCTCGGCGCGGCCGCCGGCATCAGCCCCGGCTATGTCGGGATGCTCGAGCGCCAAACCCGCTGTGCCACGCTCGACACGCTCGGGCTCTTGGCAGCAGCGCTGAACGTCGAGCCGCTCGCGCTGCTGCCAAGAGCCCGAGCGTGTCG
>CALMAB010000515.1:1720-6487 GCA_937858325.1 uncultured Acetobacteraceae bacterium | reverse complement strand
GCTCGCGCTGCTGCGCGACCGCGCGCCGGAGCCTTAGCGCCGGAGGAAGCGGTCGCTTCGCTCCGGCGCGCCTGGCCTTCCCGTCCCGTCGGACGGGCGGAGAGCAGCCCCGCCAGGCTGCGAAAGGCCCCAAATGGAAAGCCACATCCGCATCTCGTGCCCGCTCCGGGTGCGCGAAGCCTTTGTCTACGCGGAGAACAACAACTGCGCCGCCGCATTCGCCACCGGATGGGCGCGGCTGATGAGCCTCATGGGCTCGTTCGCCCCGGGCGAGAACCCCGAGGGGCACGTGCTCTTCGGCGAGGTCTGGGCCGACTGGGCGCCGTATTCGTTCGCGTGGGGCGTCAAGCGCCTCCACCGCGACGACCTGATCACCACCGGCCAGTTCATGCTGGTCGGCGGCCTGATCTACCACGGGCCGCGCGACGGCGACGGCGGCTTCGGCAACCTCGCCGTCTCGCTCACCCGCCTGGCAGCGGGACCCGACCGCGTCCCGCACGAGTGGACGATCCACACCTAGACCGCTCCGAAACTGTCCCGTCGCACGGCCGCGTGCGCAAGCGCACGACGCCTTACCCGCGCCGGGCCAGTCGCCGGCGCCTCCCCGGCTGCATCCCGCAGCCCGGCCGCCGGCATGAAGAGGAGCAACCCCATGGCCGTCCTCGACCAATGGGAAGACCCCCGCGAGGGCGTCCTGGAGCGGTTCATGCCGCTCACCACCGTCTGCACGGGCGTCGAGGCGCTGCACCCGCACCCCGGCCCCGGCTGGGTCGCCGTGCTGCGCTACGACAGCCGCGCCGTGCCGATCGACGCCCTCGATTGCGCATGCTGGCTGATCGCCGTGTCCCGCGCCCAGGAACTCGCCACCGGCCTCGGCCGCCACTGCTTCCGCATCGCGCGGGAGCCGGACGGCTGCCGCGTGCTGCTGGTCTTGCCCGTTCTCTGGGGCTGGGCGGAGCACCTGGTGGACGAGCTCAACGACGAGCGCGGCGGAGCCTCGAGCTGCGGCGGCTACGGCACCTTGGTGCCGATGCTGCAGCTCGCGGCGTGCCGCACCGTGGCGCGCCGCGTGTGGGCCGACGTCCCGCTCAGCGCGCAGATCCGCGTGCTGAACAACCACGGCCTGTCCGCCGCCTTCCTGCGCGAGACCTGGCCCGTTTGGCTCGATCAGGTGTGGGACGTCCACGACCTGATGATGCTCGCCGAGCTGAGCCAGCGGCGACCTTGAAACCGGCCCGGAGCGTCGTTCGCCTGCGAACGCGGGCGTTCGACGTGCTCCGGGCCGGTCGGCCACTGCCGCGCATTCCGCGCTGGCAGGCCATGAGGAGCAACCCCATGTTTATCAACGTCAAAGGCGACGGCGCGAAGACCTGCGCCGAGATGGGCTTCGTCCCCCGCGAGGACCCCTACGGTGACTGGCGGGTCGTCGGCCTGTTCAACAGCCTGGCGATCCGCGAGAACCACGACTGCGAGATGCTCGCGGGGTCCATCGGCGGCCTGTTCGGCTTCGATGCGGTGGTCACGCTGTCGCACAGCTCGCGCGGCGGCGTGGTGACTGTGGTGGCCGTGCGCCCCACCGAACGCATCATCGCCACGCTGGACGAGGAACTCGACGGCTTCGACCCGAACGCCGGCCGCCGCGACAACTCCTACCAGGCGACCGTCGCCCCTTACATCGAGACCTACTGGCGCGACGCGGCGCTCAGCGAGCGCATCAAGCTGATGCGCGAAGCGAACGCCCCCGCGTCCTGCGTGATGCAGGAGCACTGCCCGGACGCCGTGCGCGACCTGGTCGAGATCCTGGTCACGTCCTGAAACCGCTTCCGCCGCGCCCGTCGCCTTCCCCGCGACGCGCGCGCAGGCGGTCGCCGGCGCCTTCCCGGCTGCGTCCTGCAGCCCGGACCCGCCGGCCTGACGAAAGGCAACTCCAATGCCGCTGAAGACCCTCGCCGAGGTCGGCTTCAAGGTGAAAGGCATGGACGACTGGTTCCATGGCGGCAACTTCGGCCTTGGCATCCGGGACACGGTCAACCTGACCGCGATCCACACGGCGCTCGTCCGGAAATGGGGCGAGAACGCCGTGCAGCTCGTCAAGGGGAACGACAAGCAGACAGGCAAGCTCAAGGAGGTTTGCATGCTGATCCCGCCGATCCCCGAGATCGCACGCGACGCCGAGGCCATGCTCCGAAGGGCCGCGGAGGGGGAAATCCTTTCCGACGAGCTGTTCTGGGCCGTCGTGACGCCGATCCTGCAGCAAATGTGGGAAGGCGCGTCGCTCTACGAGCGCATCCGCCTGACCAACGAAGCGGACGCGCATGCCTCCGCCGTGATGAAGGAGATCGTGCCGCCCGAGGTGGCCACGATCATCTACCGAGGCATCGACCTCGACGCCGACGAGTTCTGAAACCGGCCCTCGCAGGAGGGCCGGTCGCCTGCGGCCACGTTGCCTGCGCTTCGCAGCGCAGCCCCGCCGGCTTGACGAGAGGCCCGACCATGTCAGGCACAGAAACCACCAATGACGACGTTCCGAAGGACGCGACCCAAGCGTGGCCGGAGCAGGATTACGTGATCCTGTTCAAGGACGGCAACCGCGAGACGGTCCGCATCGACATGCTGGAGGAGTGGGTGACCGACATCACCTCCTGGCTCAACTTCGCCCGCTGCGTCGTGCATCCGGGCTACGCGGCCGAGATGGCCGTATGGCTCCCCGGCCGCGACCGGCCGGCCGAGACGATCCGGCTCGTGCCGGAGAACCGCTACGTCCAGGGCGCGACCTTCGCGGACCCGTTCAACTCCCGTGCCGCCCCAGCGAGTTCCGAAGGAACTGCGCGACCCAGCTAGGCGGCATCCCGAAACCCCACGCGCACATCCTCCGGATTTCGCTGGGGTCGCGGCATCCTGCCGCATGAGGAGCACCCCCATGTTCAAACCGCGCCCACCGCCGGATGCCGTGACGTTCTGGCTTGCCGACCAGCTCAGGAAGCTCGTCGTGCACCCGGACATCGAGGTGTTCGGGCCGCAGATCGTCAGGATCTTCGAGGGAGCCGGAATGCACCGCTTCATCGAGATCGACGAGCGGGAGGAATATTGGCACTGGCTCGACGGGCGCTTCCACATGGTTCGCCAGGTCCGCAACCATCCGGACTGGGCACCCCGCCTCTTCGCGTCCCTGAAAGCGCCTTCACACCACTAGCCCCAGACGTCTTTGCGCGTCCCCGAAACCCGGTCCCGCCGAGGCGCAAGCCTCCGGCTTCGCCGGGTCGGCCGGCCCGCGCCCGCTCCTGCGGGCGCTGCATCGCCGGTCCCTGAGGAGACACACGCAATGAAGATCGACTTCAACAGCCTCGACGAGGAACTCGGTCCGCGCACGGCCGAGGAGAAGCACGAGCGAGACCTGGCCCGCGTCAAGGCGTTGCTCGACGACGCCCGCGAGGCCGCGGCCGACAAGGCCGAGGAAGCCCACCTCCGGAACGTGATCCAGGCGCTCGCCCGGAACACGGAAGCGCGCACCGGCGAAGACCGCCATGCGTCCGTGGTCACGATGTATCGCGAGAAGGAGGACGGCGAGCTGGAAGCGTTCACCTTCCCGATCAACGCGCCGTCCGAGGCCATGAACACGCTGATGGACCAGCGCCCCATGATCTTCACCCAGCTCGTCTGGTCCGGGCTTTCCATCGCAGACCGCGAGGAAGCGATGGACGGGGCGGGCGTCGGCGCGGAGCGCGCCATGATCATGGAGGCGTTCATGGCCTGGCCCGAAGCGACACGCGACTACTGTCTCTCGTGGCAGCGCATGATCAACACCGGCGAATGCTGGACCACCTCGCAAACCATCGGGGAGCGAGGTGAGTGGATGATCGGCCAGGGCTTCTGCCTGCTCGCCCCCGAGGCAACAGACGGCCCGCTCAACGTCATGCGCGGCCGGGACGACCTCCCGGCCGGCAAGCCCGGCACGGCCGCGTTCGTGCGGGCGATGATGGGCGAGACTTACCTAACCTGGCTCATCCGGAACGAACCCCCGGGTGAGCCGCGCCCTCTCAACTGAGGGCGAGGTCCCGAAACCGGCGCGCGGCAATCGTCGCGCGTTCGGTCGCCGGTCTCAACGCCGGCTTGAAAAGCAGCAGGCAAACCTTCGTCTTCGCAGAGGCAAACCACAGTGCGAGGATGGCAGGTGGTCCCATTCACATTCGAGGAAACCGCCCCATGTCCGACGCTGAACAGCCCAGCGCCGCCGCACTCGAAACGGGGAGCGCTGGCGCTCCCGGCCCGCGGCCGGCCGAACTTGGCCACAACACCAGCCGCGCCCTGCGTGCCCTGCGCGATGAGGCTCCTCGCACGCCCGCGGAGCACAAGCGCCTGGTCGAGCCGGACGACCCGCACGTTCCCTGGACCATCAAGTCCATCCGCACAGGGTTGCGCCTTCAGGCCGTGAACGCCGCGAAAGCCGAAGGTCTCACCATGGGCGAATGGATGGAGCGGGCGATCCCGGCGCAGGCAGCGCGCGACAAGGAAAACAAGGTTTTCCCGCCAGGGCAGGCCGGGCAATCCCTGACCAAGCGTCCGGAAGCGGCGGAGGCTGAGCCGGGCAAACTGTTCACGGTTGGCGCCGAGCCGGACCTCCACCAGCTCGGCGGCATCGAGCAGTTGGCGCACCTCGCCGTCAGCCTCGCCGAGCGCGCAGACCTGCCCGGGATCGGCCCGGCCGCCAAGCAGGCGTCCGCCCTGCTGCGCGACAGGCTGCGCCAAGCGCGCGGGCTGAGGCCGCGC
>CALMAB010000515.1:0-1710 GCA_937858325.1 uncultured Acetobacteraceae bacterium | reverse complement strand
CTCAACAAGCAGGCCAGCGGTGGCTGCCCTGCCCGCTTTGGCCGCAGGGGCAAACTGATCCGGAAACCGGAAGGTCGCCGGCAAACCGTTGTGGTTCGCCGGCTAGAAGAAGGATCAGATCGATGAGAGAATACCTGTTTTCCTACGGCCCCGACGTGCCGCTGCGCGCGGCCGAGCTGCAGATGCTGGAGCGCGTCGCCAAGCAGCGGTGGCTGCACGTGGTGACCTATCCCGGGCCGACCGGGCCTTGGTGGAGCTTCGCCGGCACCGACGACGGCCTGACGGACTGGCGGATCGTCGAGCGCGAAACCCGCGCCGCCCTCGAAAAGGAGCCGGAATTCCAGGCCCTGTGCGCGCGCACCAAATGGACGCCGTGAGCGCGCGGACCGGCCCTGTCGGCAGGCTTCACCGGTGTGACGACGGGTCAAGCTGGGGCCATGGGCTGGAATGCGACGCCGCCAAGTACAGCAGAGAAGAACCCGGCACGACCTGGCGCCTCGACCTCGATGACGGCACTCAGATGTACTTCGAGGAGGGCCAGGAAATCCCGGAACCCTGGTGGGCCAAGCCCGACCCCGACTGGGACTGACCGCCGCAAGCACGGACTGGCGTCCGAGCGGCGCCCCCGAAACCGCCCACAGAAGCGGTCGCCGGCACTGTCGCCGGCTGGAAAGGAAGCACCAATGGCAAAGCTGATACATCCAGACGATCCGTTATGGGCGCACCGCGCCAAACGGGTGGAGGCGGCTGGCTTCAAGCTGGGGGAGGAGGTCCACTCCCCCCCGACCGGAATCTGGTGGATCGCCGACGTCGATCAGGGCTTCGCCCTGCTCCAACGCGAGGAAGGGTTCCGGCTTGCGGAACAGCGCGTTCCGATTGGCGACGTGACGCGGGCCGTCCGCGTCGCCGTGATCATGTTCCAGATCGACACCGATTGCGAGCTGCTCGCGGTGATGTCGTCCCGGCAGGAGGCGGTCAGCAAAGCCCGGACAATGGCCGAGACCTTCATCGAGAACTCGGACAGCGACGGCGTCGTCACAGTGCGCGGCGACACGGCGCTGAGCGACGAGATCCGGGTCGACATCAACAACCCGGACGGCTCCTCTCGCTACCCCGCCATCTACACCGTGCGCTTCTTCACGGTGGACGCCGACGACTGGTGATCCGTTTCGCCTGATCCGAAACCGTCCCGGGCTTGATCCCGGGCCGGTCGGCCCGCGCCTACAGGCTGCCCATCGCAGCCCGCACCGCCGGCCGTGAGAAGGAACAAAACACATGCTCAACCCGACGAGCTTTGGCCCGCAGATCTGGGTCAACGACGCCTGGTCGGCCAACGCCCTCCGGTTCACGACCGAGGCAGAAGCCAACCGCTACGCTTTCGGCCTCTACAAGCGCTGGACCGAAGCGAAGGATTACCGCGCCGCTCCGAGCGACGACGCGGTCAACGCCGCCTACACGGACGACGACCGCCTGATCTACGTGGCCGTCGTCACCGCGGCCGACGTCGGCCTGGCCGCCGACGATGCCCAGTCCGAGGCACCGTTCGGCGAGCCGGAACGGCCTGCCGAGGAAGAACAACCGTCCGGTCACGAGTGGCCGGACGTCGAGCGCTCGCGTTCGCAGGCGATCGACGACGAGCTTGCGCCGCCAGCCGACGATTGGCGCGAGCGGGCCGGCCATCTCGAGCCGCCCGCGGCCGCCGCCGGCGCG
>CALMAB010000514.1 GCA_937858325.1 uncultured Acetobacteraceae bacterium | reverse complement strand
CTGGAGTGGGTGGCGGGCCTGCGCGGAATGCTGCGGCTGCTGGACGGCGAGGTGTTCGCCTGCCACGGCAGCCCGGGGGGTGGCGACCTCGACTACCTGCTGGAAGACGTGACGACCGGGCGGGCGGTCCTTGCGGCGGACGACGCGATCCGGCCGCGGCTGGCAGGCGTCGGCCCGGCGCGGCTGGTCCTGTGCGGCCACACGCACGTGCCGCGCGCGGTGCAGGTCGGCGCCGTGCTGGTGGTCAACCCGGGCAGCACCGGCATGCCGGCCTACACGGACGACGTGCCGGTCCCGCACGCCATCGAGACCGGAGCGCCGCACGCCCGCTACGCCGTGGCCACGCGCGGGCCGGACGGCAGGTGGTCGGCCGAGCTGCGCGCCGTTGCCTACGATTGGGACCGGGCCGCGCAACAGGCCCGGGCGAACGGCAGGCCGGCCGTGGCGCACTGGACGGCAACCGGGCGGACGTAGGGGAAAAGCCGTTCGGGAAAGCGTCAGCATGCGGCGACAGCGGCCGCAGCGCCAGCCATCGCTGTTCGCCACACGAAACAGCCGGACAATGGGTGCGAACGACGCTCAGGCCGGCAGCTCATAGCCGATGGCCGCCTCCGCTTCGAGCGTCCGCCGGACGGCTGGGCGGGCCAACATGCGGGCGTGGTGGGCAAGGAGGTTCGGAAAGGCATCCGGCGGTGGCCGGAGCGAGGCGTTGAACCGCCAGAACAAGCGGAACAGGTGGATGTCGGCCACGGAATAGCGGCCGAGGACCCAACCCGGGCCGGCCATTCTCGCGTCTGCAACCTTGTAAGCGGCCATGGCGTGGTCGAGGCCGCGCCGCCGGGCCGGGTGCAGCGTTGCAGCGATGAAGGACAGCCACGAAAGGGCCTGCGCCTCGGCTTCGGCCCCTTCGGGTAGCAGCCCGGCTGCCGGGAAGCGCCGGGCCAGGTAGAACAGGATCGCGGCCACCTCCGTCAGCGGCCGGCCACCAACGAGGAGGGTGGGCACCTTGCCCTCCGGGTTGAGCGCCAGGTAGGCCGGCGTCCGGTTCTCCCGCCGGTGGAAGGAGAGCGGGCGCGCTTCGAAAGTGGCACCGGCCTCGTGCAGCGCGACGTGGACGGCCATCGAGCTTGCGCCCGGCGCGAAGTACAGGGTGATTGTGTCCTCGTTCATGTCACCGCTTCCGGTTACGGATGGGTGGAGCACGCGCTTCGCCGCGTCCGCTGCCCGCCAGTCTAGGCGTCGAGATGAACCGGCAGCCGGACGGTCGCGCGTCGCCCTTGAACTCATGTCGGCTCGGAAGGTTTGCCAGCGCCCAAGGGTCCTCCTGCGGTGCTGCCAACGCAACACCGGGCAGAGGGGGGATGCAGGACCATGTACCGCAAGCACCAGTCGCGTGCCCCCTGGCAAGCCCTGCGACAGCACGCCGCAGGGTAGGTTCTCCCGCGCTTCTGACGCTTCCGGCGTCCTGAACTCTCGGACCTGCTTTGACCGACGCGTCGCGGGCGGCACTGCCCGGCCTTCCCGCCCGGTCGAGCGACCCGCACAACGCCCTCGCGCGCGACCCGCCCCAGGCGGCGCGGCTGCGGCCTGCGCCAAGAGGACCGGATCTGGCCGCACACGGGGCCGTCGCCCTGCCGATCCGGATCGGCAAGCGCGTCATCGGCTGCAAGGAGGGCGTGGACCGCTGCCTCGGACCGCTCCGCGGAACACAGGCGCTGATCGAGGGGCAACTGACGGCGCAACGGGCCGGGTAGCCTCACTGCCTTGTCCACGGGGTGGGCAGATCGAACGCGCTGCTGGCCTGCGGCGCTGCCGTCCTGCGCAACATGATGCTTGGCCACGCCGCTCCCTGGAGGGGGCGCCGGAGTTCCTGGGTCGGCCATGATCGTGCGCACGGGAATGCTGGCCGCGCCGGCGCCCTACGCCGCGGCCTGCTCCATGCTCACCTTTGTCAGCACCGTTATGACGCCGGACCGCTGCAGGCCGGCCTGACCGGACCGGGCGGCTTCTCAAGGGGCTGCGATGTCGGCGCGGGCCTGTACCAGCGGTTCCTTGCCTCGGCCCTTCCGTCATCGCGAGGCCCGCTTGGGCCGGGGCGATCCAGGGCATGACACGGCCGGGCTTCGGCGCCCGGCCCTGGATGGCCGCGCCTCGCCCGCAATGACGGGGCTGGATGGGTTCCATCTGAAAGGCGCGTTCGCTGGGTTCGGCCTACCGCATGGGTGGCGAGAACTGCAAACCGCCCTTGGTCCAAAGCGCGTTCTGGCCGCGGTCGATGCCGAGGGGGGTGATGTCGCGGGCGAACATCTCGCCATAGTTGCCGACCTGCTCCACGGCGCGGGCCGCCCAGCGCGCGTCCAGGCCCAGCGCCTTGCCAAGCTCCCCTTCCAGGCCCAGCAGCCGGCGCACGTCGGGATCGGCCGCGTTCGACAGCCCGGCCACGTCCTTAGCGCCGACGCCGTCCTGCTCCGCCGTCACCAGGGCGAAGTGCGTCCAGCGCACGATGTCGAACCATTTCTCGTCGCCCTTGCGGACCGCGGCGCCGGACGGCTCGCTGCTGATGCGCTCGGGCAGGATCACGAGCTCGGCGGCGCGCGGACCCTGCCGGAAGCGGAAGCCGGCGATTTGCGAGCCGTCCGACACGTAGGCGTCGCGGCGGCCGGACAGGAACGCCTGCTGGATGGCGCTGTCCCCGTCGATCAGCACCGGGATGAAGCGCAGCCCGTTGGCGCGGAACCAGTCGGCCCCGATCAGCTCCGTGCTGGTGCCGGGCAGCACGCACACCGTGGCGCCGTCCAGCTCCTTGGCGGACTTCACGCCGGACGACGCCTTCACGATGAAGGCGGCGCCGTCCCAGTAGTTCACGGACGCGAACGCCAGGCCCAGGTTGCCTTCCCGCGTCAGCGACCAGCCGGTGTTGCGCAGCAGCACGTCGATCTCGCCGGATTGCAGGGCGGTGAAGCGGTTCTGCGTGGAGGTGGCGACGAAGCGCACCTTGCCCGCATCCCCCAGCGCCGCCGCGGCGATGGCCCGGCAGCTGTCGGCGTCCAGCCCGCGCATCACCCCGGTGCTGTCCACCAGCGCGAAGCCCGGGATGGTGCCCGACGTGCCGCAGGTCACGTAGCCGCGGGCGCGGGCGGCGTCCAGCGTGGCGGAGCCGCTGCCTTGCGCCCGCGCCCCGTGGGCCAGCAGCAAGCCCAGCCCGGCCAGGACGGCCAGGCGTCCTGCCTTGGCCAGGTGGTGCTTGGTCATGGTGGTGCTCCCCGCGTCTCGATGATGTGGGTGTCAGGCCACGCCCTGAAGCCTTGCGGCCCCGAAGTGCCGGAGGGTCGCCGCCCCGTCCGCGATCCCTTGCGCCACCGCCTCGCCCAATCCGGCCGAGTGCTTGAAGCCGTGGCCGGAACAGGCCGACGCCACCAGGATGCGGCCGGCGCCCGGCAGCCAGTCCACCAAGAAGCCTGAGTCCGGCGTGACGGTGTACATGCACGCGGTGGACCGCAGGGCGCCGGGCCGCACGCCGCGCAGGCGCCCGGCGACGTGGCCGTGGAACATCGCCTCCGCTTCCGCGGGCAGCACCTCCCGGCGCAGCAGGTCGGGGTCGGCCGTGACCTCGTTGTACTGCTCCGTCGCCACCTTGACGCCACGGCTCCCGGACGGGACGGGAAAGCCGTACAGGTAGTCCTCCGGCCCGTTTCCGTGCATCCAGATGAACACCGGGAACCGCTCCGGCGCATAGGCGGCCTCGTCGTCCGTCCCGAACCAGTGCAGCACCTGGCGGCACACCTGCACGTGCCGGCCCATGGCGCCCACCATCCCGCCTGCCCAAGGCCCGGCCGCGACCACCACCTGCGCCGCGGTGAACCGGTCGCCCCCGGCCGTGGTGACGGCCGTGGCACCGGGTCCGTCGGCCTGGTAGCCGGCAACGGCCGTGTCCAGCAGCAACTCGGCCCCATGGCGCCGGGCGAGGCTGAGCTGGGCCGTGACGCACCGCTCCGGCCGCAGGAAGCCGCCGCCCGGCTCGAAATAGCCCATCTCCTCGCCGGTCAGCCCGAGTTGCGGGTAGCGCGCGCCGATCTCCGCCGCGTCGAGCACCTCGTGCGGGATGCCGAAGCGCTCCGCCGCGGCGATGGTGCGGCGCACGAAATCGCCCTTGCCGTGGTGGGTCGCGGCGCTCCCGCGCCCCGCCAGGACCAGCGCGCCGCACTGCACCAGCAGGTCGGTGCCGGTTTCGGCCTCGATCTCCCGCCAGATCTCGTGCGAACGGCGGACCAGCGGCACGTAGTCCTCGCCTTCGCCGATGGCCTGCCTCGTGATCCGGGTTTCGCCGTGGCTGGATCCCCGGTCGTGCGGCGGCGCGTAGCGGTCGATCCCCAGCACGCGCTGGCCGCGCTTGGCGAGTTGGTACAGGCAGGCGCTGCCGACAGCGCCCAAGCCGACGACCACCGTGTCATATGCAGGCATGATGCGCTCGCGCCGCCTCCTGAACCGTCTCGGACGTTCTTAAAGACGATCCCCACCAGGAGAAAGCAGGGCGGCCATTGCCGAACCTTCTCTCCGCTGGCCATAAGCGTGCCTCTTGTTCAGCGCCGGGTGAACTCCATCCCGTTGGCGACCCGGCCGAAGCGCAGCGCCATTGCGTCCATGGCGTAGTTCCGGTGCAGCTTCCAGGGCCGCTTCGACCCCTGCTTGGGCAGCATGTCGATGCCGCGCTGGACGTAGCCGGAGGTCAGGCTGATGAACGGCTCCTCCTCGACCCCCGGGTCCCGCCGGGGCGTTGCCGCCTCCAAGCCGCGCCGCTTCATGTGGTTGAGCAGCCGGCACACGTACTCGCAGGTGATGTCGGCCTTGAGCGTCCAGGACGCGTTGGTGTAGCCGATCACCGAGGCGAGGTTCGGCACCCCGCTGAACATCATCCCCTTGTAGGCCAGCGCCTTCGAAAGATCGACCGTGCTGCCATCGACGCTGAGCGTCACGTCGCCGAGCAGGTTGAGCTTCAGCCCGGTCGCCACCACGATGGTGTCGGCCGCGACCTCCTCCCCGGACTTGAGGCGGATGCCGGTTTCGGTGAACGTCTCGATGTGGCCGGTCGCAACCGACGCCTTGCCGCCGCGGATCGCGTGGAACAGGTCGGCGTCGGGCACGAGGCAGAGCCGCTGGTCCCACGGCTTGTATGACGGGGTGAAGTGCGTCCCCACGTCGTAGTCCGGCCCCAGGGCGCGCTGCGCCATGGCGATGATCTGCTGCTTGGTCTTTTCCGGCTTCTTGCGGGCGAGGCGGTAGAAGTACATGCCCAGCGCCATGTTCTTCAGCCGCGCCATCCGATAGGCCAGCTTCGCCGGCAGGTGCTCGCGCAGCCAGTTGGCGGCTTTGTCCTCGGACGGCCGCGCCACGATGTAGGTGGGCGAGCGCTGCAGCATGGTGACGTGCGCCGCCGTCTTGGCCATCTCCGGCACCACCGTGACCGCGGTCGCGCCGCTGCCGATCACCACGACGCGCTTGCCCGCGTAGTCCAGCTTTTCCGGCCAGAACTGCGGGTGCACGATCTGGCCGCCAAAGATGTCGGCCCCGGGGAACTCGGGTGCGTGCCCGGCGGCGTAGCTGTAATAGCCGCTGCACATCAGCAGGAAGCCGCAGGTCAGCCGGACCGTCTCCCCCGTGTCCGTCCGCTCGGCCTCCACCAGCCAGCAGGCGTCGGCCGACGACCAGGACGCGCGCTGCACGCGGTGGTGGAAGCGGATGCGCTGGTCAATGCCGAACTCGCGCGCGGTGTCGCGGACGTAGCTCAGGATCGAGGGGCCGTCAGCAATCGACTTGTCGCCGACCCAGGGCCGGAAGGAGTAGCCCAGCGTGTACATGTCCGAATCCGAGCGGATGCCGGGGTAGCGGAACAGGTCCCAGGTGCCGCCGATCGTGCCGCGCGACTCCAGCAGCGCATGGCTCATCCCCGGGCAGCGCGCCTGCAGGTGGTAGCCCGCGCCGATGCCGGACAGCCCGGCGCCCACGATCAGCACGTCGAAATGCTCTGTCCCGGCGTTTCGGCGTTCCGGAAAAGGCCCGACCGCTTCCCGGAGGCCGCGCTCGGCGATGCCCTGATCAGCCATGGCTTGCTCCTTCATTTCGTGGTGGCCCCGTGGCCAGCGTGCGAAAAAGGGGTCGCCCTCAAGGCCGGCCCTTGGCGGCGCGCCGCACCGTGCGCTCGATGGCCCGGGCCATCAGCGGCCAGTACCCGACCGGGAACAGCCGCACCAGGGCGGCGATCCGCCGGGCATCCTTGCCGATCAGCACCCGGCGCTCCCGTCGCTCGATCCCGCGGGCGATGACCTCGGCCGCCGTTTCCGGCTCGGTCCGCGTCAGCATGTCGAAGATGGCCAGGCGCTTCGCGATCTCATCCGGCGTCACCGCGTCCGCCCTGCGGGCGTTGACGCCGACCGACGTGCGGATGCCGCCGGGGTGGACGACGGTGACGCCGATGGACGACTGCTCCAGCTCGTGCCGCAGCGCCTCGGTGAAGCCGCGCACCGCGAACTTGCTGGCGGCGTAGGCGGTCTCGCCGGGCGGCGCGACCAACCCGTAAACGCTGGACAGGTTGACGACCTGTGCCGCCTGCTCCCGCCGCAGCAGCGGCAAGAAGGCGCGCGTCATATTTACCGTGCCCCAGAAGTTGATGTTGAACAGCCACTCGAAGTCCGCCATCGAGATCTGGTCGAACCGGCCCACCAGCGCCACCCCGGCGTTGTTGACCAGCACCGTGACGCGGCCGTGCTCACCCTCGACCGCCGCGGGCAGGGCGGCCACCGCGCTTGCGTCCGCCACGTCGAGGCGGGGCTCGCTCACCTTGACCCCGCTGGCCCGGGCGCGCGACGCGACCGCCGCCAAGCCGGCCGCGTTCACGTCGGCGAGCGCCAGGTGGCAGCCTCGCCCGGCAAGAGC
>CALMAB010000513.1 GCA_937858325.1 uncultured Acetobacteraceae bacterium | reverse complement strand
GTCTTGAGGCCGAACAGCGTGCCGCGGTCGTGCAACAGGTTGAACTCCACGTAGCGGCCCCGGCGCAGCAACTGGTGGTCGCGCTCCGCCTCCGTCCACTTTTCGCGCATCCGCCGGCGCACGATGGCGGCGTAGGAGGACAGGAAGGCGCGGCCCACGTCCTGCGTGAAGGCGAAGTCCGCGGCGGCGCCCCCGCTCGACAGGTGGTCGAAGAAGATGCCGCCGGCGCCGCGCGGCTCGTTGCGGTGCGGCAGGAAGAAGTACTCGTCGCACCACGCCTTGAACCGGGGATAATAGGCCGGGTCGTGCGCGTCGCAGGCGGCGCGGAACCCGGCGTGGAACGTGGCGGCGTCCTCTTGCGCTTCGGGCGCGTCCAGCCGCATGGGCGTCAGGTCGCCGCCGCCGCCGAACCAGCCGCGGGTGGTGACCAGCATCCGCGTGTTCATATGCGCGGCGGGCACGCGCGGGCTTTGCGGATGCGCCACCACGCTGATGCCGGAGGCCCAGAAGCGCGGGTCCTCCTCGGCGCCGGGGATCTGGCGGCGGAACTCGGGGCTGAACTCTCCCCACACGGTGGACACGTTGACGCCGACCTTTTCGAACACCCGGCCACGCATGACGCTGATGACGCCGCCGCCGCCGGGCGAGCCGTCCGCGGTGGGGCGGGACCAAGGTTCCCGGGCGAAGCGGCCGGGCGTACGGTCGGACAGCGGGGCGCCTTCGGCGTTCTCGATGGCCTCGAACTCGGCCGTCATCTCGTCGCGCAGCGCCTCGAACCAGGCTTGCGCCACGGACTTCAGGGTCTCGTGCTCCGGACGCCCTCCGGATGCTGGCGTGTGCGCGGGCTGCCCTTGCGGCATATCCAAGCCTTCCAATCTGTTAAAGGCAAAGTAGTCCTTTTCGGCGGCATGTTGCAGGGGGCTGCGCGCCTCTCTATGACGGCGGGGAGAGCGACCACACCGTTCAAGCGCCCCCGGCGCAGCGACACAGAGGGATCCATGGCCGACACTGCCAGCGCAACCGTCCGCAGCGCCATCACCACGGTCGGGGTTGCCGACCCGACCAAGCGCGACATGCTCAAACTGGTGACCGGCAGCGCCGTCGCCATCGGCGTGGGCGCCCTGGCCTGGCCGCTGGTTGACAGCATGAACCCGGCCAAGGACGTGCTGGCGCTGTCCTCCATCGAGGTCGATCTGGCGCCGATCCAGGAAGGCCAGGCCATCACCGCCGTGTGGCGCGGCAAGCCGATCTTCCTGCGCAACCGCACCGCGCAGGAGGTCAAGGAAGCCGAAGGCACGCCGCTCAACCAGCTGATCGACCCGCAGTCCGACGCCGACCGGGTGAAGCCCGGCAAGGAGAAGTGGCTGGTGGTGATCGGCATCTGCACGCACCTCGGCTGCGTGCCGCTGGGCAACAAGACGAGCGACCCCCGCGGGGACTTCGGCGGCTGGTTCTGCCCGTGCCACGGCAGCCAGTACGACACGTCCGGCCGCGTCCGGCACGGCCCGGCCCCGGCCAACCTGGGCCTGCCGCCCTACGCCTTCATCGGCGACACCAAGATCAAGATCGGCTGAGGAGAACAGCACATGGCCGGCCTACACAAGTCAGAGTTCGAGAACCCGGTTGTCAACTGGATCGACACCCGGATGCCCATCTTCACGATGATGCAGAAGGAGTACGGCTCCTTTCCGACGCCGAAGAACTTCAACTACTTCTGGAACTTCGGCGCGCTGGCGATGATCAGCCTCGCCATCATGATCGCCACGGGCGTGTTCCTGGCGATGAACTACACCGCGCACACCACCCTCGCCTTTGACAGCGTCGAGCGCATCATGCGCGACGTGAACTACGGCTGGCTGCTGCGCTACGTCCACGCCAACGGCGCGTCGATGTTCTTCATCGTCGTGTACATCCACATCTTCCGCGCCATGTACTACGGGTCCTACAAGGCGCCGCGGGAGCTGCTGTTCATGCTCGGCGTGGTCATCTTCCTGATGATGATGGCGACGGCGTTTATGGGCTACGTGCTGCCCTGGGGCCAGATGTCCTATTGGGGCGCCACCGTCATCACCAACCTGTTCTCCGCCATCCCGGTTGTGGGCGAGAGCATCGTGACCTGGCTATGGGGCGGCTTCAGCGTGGACAATCCGACGCTCAACCGGTTCTACAGCCTGCACTACCTGATGCCGTTCATGATCACCGGCGTGGTGTTCCTGCACATCGTGGCGCTGCACATCACCGGGTCCAACAACCCGCTGGGCATCGACGTGAAGTCCCCGCAGGACACGCTGCCGTTCCACCCGTACTACACGGCCAAGGACAGCATCGGCATCTGCGTCTATCTGCTGGTGTTCGCCTGCATCGTGTTCTTCGCGCCGAACTGGCTGAACCACCCGGACAACTCCATCCCGGCTAACCCGCTGGTGACGCCGGCGCACATCGTGCCGGAATGGTACTTCCTGCCGTTCTACGCCATCTTGCGCTCGGTGCCGAACAAGCTTGGCGGCGTCATCCTGATGTTCAGCTCCATTGCCGTGCTGTTCTTCCTGCCCTGGCTGGATACGTCGCCGGTGCGCTCCTCGCGGTTCCGGCCGATCTACAAGCAGCTGATCCTGGTGATGGTCGCGAGCTTCCTGGTGCTCGGCTACGTCGGCGGCAAGCCGCCGGAGGGCATCTACGTCGTGCTCGGCCGGGTGGCTACGGCCTACTGGTTCCTGCACTTCCTGGTGCTGCTGCCGATCCTGGGCAAGCTGGAGAAGCCGTTGCCGCTGCCGGAAAGCATTTCCCGGCCCGTGGTGCGGCGTCCGCCCCCGGGCGGCGGCGGCGGTCCGCTGCCGCAGGGCGCCACGGCCAAGCCGATGGAGAAGTCGTGATGCGCTTCGCGCCCGCCGTCGCGCTCGGCCTGCTGGCGAGCGCGGCCCTGGCCCCCTGTGCGCTCGCACAGGGGCACGAGGCTGTCTCGGGTCCCAAGGAGCCTTGGAGCTTCAACGGCCCGTTCGGCACCTTCGACCGCGCGTCGATGCAGCGCGGCTTCCAGGTTTACAAAGAGGTCTGCTCCAACTGCCACTCCATGAAGGAGATGTATTACCGCAACCTTTCGGCCATCGGGCTGAGCGAGGAGCAGGTCAAGGCGATTGCCGCCAGCGTGACGGTGCCGGGCGGGACGGACGACTCGGGCCAGCCGGTGGAGCGCCCGGCCTTGCCGTCCGACCACTTCCGGTCGCCCTTCGCCAACGACAAGGCCGCGCGGGCGGCCAACGGCGGCGCGTTGCCGCCGGACCAGTCGCTGATCGTCAAGGCGCGGGAGAACGGTCCCGACTACGTCCATGCCCTGCTGAACGGCTACCGAGACCCGCCCCCTGGGGTGAAGGTGAGCGAGGGGCAGTACTACAACATCTATTTCCCCGGCAACCAGCTTGCCATGGCCCCGCCGTTGCAGGACGGCGCCGTGACCTACGCCGACGGCACGAAGGCCACGGTGGACCAGATGTCCCGCGACGTCGTGCAGTTCCTGACCTGGACCTCGAACCCGGAGATGGAAACCCGCAAGCGCATGGGCGTGAAGATCGTGATCTTCCTGGCCATGATGACCGGGCTGACCTACGCGGTGAAGAAGAAGGTCTGGAAAGACGTGCACTGACCGTCCGCGCCGTCTGGACGATGCGAACGCCGCGCGGCAAGGTCGCGCGGCGTTTCCCATTTTGAAAGGCGGGCGGCATGGCGGCGGACGACATCACGCCGGTGGTCGGCATCATCGGCGGTTCCGGCCTGTATGATATCGAAGGGCTGGAAGACAAGCAGTGGCGCCGGGTGGAAACGCCGTGGGGCGAGCCGTCCGACGAGCTGCTGTTCGGCACGTTGGGCAGCGTGCGTTGCGTGTTCCTGCCGCGGCATGGCCGGGGCCACCGGCTGTCGCCCACGGACCTGAACTACCGCGCCAACATCGACGCCCTGAAGCGGTCCGGGGTCACGGACGTGCTGTCGCTCTCGGCGGTGGGCAGCCTGCGGGAGGACCTGCCGCCGGGGCGCTTCGTGATCGTGGACCAGTTCATCGACCGGAGCTTCGCGCGGGAAAAGAGCTTCTTCGGCGCGGGCTGCGTGGCGCACGTTTCGGTGGCCGATCCCGTGTGCCCGCGCATCGGCGACGCCGCGGAAGCGGCGGCCGGGGAAATCGGTTTGCCGGCGACGCGGGGCGGCACCTACCTGGTGATGGAAGGCCCGCAGTTCTCCACCCGCGCCGAAAGCAACCTGTACCGAAGCTGGGAGTGCAGCGTGATCGGCATGACCAACATGCCGGAAGCCAAGCTGGCGCGGGAAGCCGAGCTTTGCTACGCGACGGTCGCCATGGTGACGGACTTCGACTGCTGGCACACCGGGCACGAGGCCGTGACGGTGGAGGCGGTGATCGCGGTCATGCAGGCCAACGCGGACGCTGCCCGCCGGCTGGTGGCCGCCGTGATCCCCCGGCTGGGCGTGCCGCGCGGCCCTTGCCCGGCCGGGGG
>CALMAB010000512.1 GCA_937858325.1 uncultured Acetobacteraceae bacterium | reverse complement strand
CATCGACCCGGCGCGCGCAGGCGGCGGGGCGCTGATGGACCTGGCGCCGCACGGATTGGACCTGTCGTCCTACCTGTTGAACGACGACCTGGTGGACGTCGCCGCCATCGGCCAGGCGCGCGTGCACCGCTACACCGTGGAGGACGGGGCCTTGCTGATGGCACGGTCGCGCTCCGGCGTCATGGTGCAGATGCACGTCGCCTACAACTGCCCGGAAACCCTGCCGCGCCGACGGTTGGAGGTCGTGGGCACGGCGGGGCAGGCGGTCGCGACCGACACCATGGGACAGACCGCCGGAGGCACGCTGGACTGGATCGACGCGGCTACCGGCGTGGTGCAGCCCGTCCCGGTTCCCGGCGCCGAACGCTCGCCGTTCCTCAACCAGGTCGAAAGCTTCGCGGACGCGGTGCTGGGCGCGCAGCCTTTCGCGTTCGGCGTCGAACGCGACCTCGGCATCATGGCCCTGGTGCTGCGGGCGCAGGCGATGGCCCAACCGCCGTTTGATCCTCCGCCGCCAAGCCCATAATCCATCATCACCACCCTGACCCGCCCCACCCAGATCGAGCGATGACACAGCACTTCCTGCCGCCCACGCTGCCCGACGCCGCAGCCGCCTACGTTGCTTCCATGCCGGAAGGGCGGGTGGAGCTGTTCTCCTTGTCGCCGCTCGACCGCACCGGCGTGTCCTGCTGGAACGCGATCTTCCTGAACCGGGACGGCACGCGCTGGCACGGCGTCGCGCCGCACGGCGTCGGCTACGGCGTGGACGACGAGGGCGCCATCATCGGCACGACGGGAGAGCTGGCGGAGGCGGTGCACTCCGCCGTGCAGGTCCACCGCATGGAGCGCAAGCGCGCCAGCTTCCACGCGCTTCGGGCGGAGGCGGGCGCGCGGCATGTCGCCGATCCCTTGACCCTGTGCCTGCCGGCCGGCAGCCCCGTGGATGGCGACACGGTGTTGGAATGGGTGCCGGCCCGGCGCTGGCCCGGCGGCGAGACGGTGTGGCTGCCCATCGACATCGCCGCCTGCTCGGTGGGCGACTTGTCGCCGGGCTACGTGCCGTTCACCACGCCGATCACCAACGGGCTGGGCGCCGGGCCGACGCTCGACTTCGCCATCGGGCATGGGCTGTGCGAGTTGCTGCAGCGGGACGGCAACGGGACCGGGTTCCGCGCGATGGACCGCGGCATCGCGCTCGACATGGGTGATGGGCCGTCCGATCCGCGCACCCGGGCCTTGCTCGACCGGCTGCTCGGCCTCGGCATCGATGTGATCCCGAAGTTTGCCACGACCGAGTTCGGCACCGCCAACGTGTACTGCGTCGGCGCCGAGCAGGACGAGGTCGCGGCGCCCTACCCGATCATGGTGACGGCGGCGGGGGAAGCGGCGTCGCTCGACCGCGAGCACGCGCTGCGCAAGGCGGTGTTCGAGTTCGCCGCCGCCCGGATGCGCAAGGTGTTCAGCCACGCGCCGCTGGCGGACATCGCAGGCGTGGCGCCGCCGGGTTATCTGGAACGGTTCCGCGCCTATCACACCTTGGGCGGCGAGGAGAGCCGCAGCCTGCGCGCCATGGTGGAATGGCTGGGGCTGGACCAGCGGTCGCTCAAGGCGCTGCTGGCCGACACCGTGCTGTCCCGGCGCGGTGCGCAGCGGTTCGACGCGCTGCCGACCTGGGACGGCCCGCTGTCCGGCACCGGGCTGGTGGAGGAGCTGGCCCGGCGCTTCGCTTCGGCCGGCATGGAAATCCTCTACCTCGACTATTCGCCGCCGGGCGCATCCGGCGTTCACGTGGTGAAGGCCGTGGTGCCCGGCCTGGAGGTCGAGACCATGAGCTACCATCGCATTGGCGAGCGCGGGGTGCGCAAGCTGATGGAGCGCGGCAGCAAGCTGGTCGGGCTGGGTGCGCCGCCGCCGGGGGCCGTGCCGGTGCGCCTGCCGCCCGACGCGGTGGAGCGGCTGGGCGGCGACCCGTGGCTGGACATCGCGGCGGTGGACCGCATCGTCGGCGGGCTGTATCCGCTGTATCGGGAACCCGAGGTGCACAGCGCCCCCATCGCGATGGAACGGCCGTGACGCTGCGTTTCGCCTACAACACCAACGGCGCCGCCAACCACCGGCTGGACGACGCCTTGGCGCTGATCGCGGACGCGGGCTACGACGGCGTGGCGCTGACGCTCGACATCCACCACCTGGACCCGTTCGCCGAGAACTTCGCCGCGGAGCGTCGGCGGGTGGCGGCACGGTTGCGGCACCTGGGTCTTGGCTGCGTGGTCGAGACCGGGGCGCGCTTCCTGCTGGACCCGCGGGCCAAGCACGAACCGCCGCTGCTCACCGCCGACCCGGACGGCCGGGCGCGCCGGGTCGATTTCCTGTTCCGCGCGCTGGAGGTCGCCGCCGAGACGGGGGCGGATGCCATGTCGTTCTGGGCGGGCGTGCCGAAGCCGGGGGTCCGGCGCGAGGACGCCCAGGACTGGCTGCGCCACGGCGCCGAGCAGGTGGCACGCCGGGCCGAGGCCCTGGGCACGGTCGCGGCGCTGGAGCCGGAACCTGGCATGTTGGTCGAGACGGTCGATGACTGGGCCGCGCTGGACATCCCCGGGCTGCGGCTCGCGCTCGACACCGGGCACTGCATCGTCACTGGCGAGCGCGACCCGGCCGCCGCGGTTTCGGAGTTTGCGCCGCATCTCGGCACCGCCACGATCGAGGACATGAAGCGCGGCGTCCATGTCCACCTGCCGTTCGGGGAGGGCGACATGGACGTGCCCGGCGTTTTGCGCGCCTTGCAGGCGACCGGTTTCCAAAAATTGGTCTGCGTCGAGATGTCGCGGGAAAGCCACCGCGCCGACTCGGTCATCCCGGCGTCGCTGGCCTTTTTGAAAGCTGCCGCATGAGGATCTGCTTCGTCAGCCGGCGGTTCTTCCCGGCGATCTCCGGCATGAGCGTTTATGCGCTGAACCTGCTGCGCGAGCTGGTCGCGGCCGGGCACGACGTGACGATGATCAGCCAGTACCGCGGCGATGCGTTCGGCCGCAAGGTGTACGGCGGTGGCCCGCCGCCCGAGGTGCCCGGCGTGCGCGTGGTCGGCCTGGAGCAGCTTGGCGAGCAGGACGGCGGCGACTTCGAGCGCGACGTGGCCGCCATGGTGGAGGCCGTGGCCGCCGAGCACGCGCGCCAGCCCTTCGACGTGCTGCACGCCCAATACGGCTACCCCTGCGGCTGGGCGGTGCTCGAAGCGTCGCGCCGCCTCGGCGTGCCCAATGTGGTGTCGATCCAGGGCGGCGACGGGCATTGGGTCGGCAGTTGCTGCGAAACGCACCGGCTGGCCATGGTCCGGGTGCTGGACCACGCCAACGCCGTGCTGATCGGCTGCGACTCGTTTGCGGACGAGGTGGTGCAGCGCCTCGGCACCGACCGCGCCCGCTTCACCATCGTGCCCGGTGCCGTCGATATCGACCGGTTCCATTCGGACCCCGCCCGTGCGGAGGGCGATCCGCCCGTGGTGCTCTACCACGGCCGGGTGGATGCGCGGAAAGGCGTGCTGGACCTCCTGGACGCCGCGCGCCAGCTGCGGGACACCGGGGACCGGTTCCGGCTGCTGATCTCCGGGATCGGGCCGACCTTCGAGGAAACCGCCGCTTCCATCTCGTCGCTGGGCCTGCGGGGCTCCGTGGAGATGACGGGCTACGTCGAATACGCCGACGTGCCTGCGGTGTACCGCCGGGCCGACATCTTCGTGTCCCCCACCTATGCCGAGGGGTTCAGCAACACCATCCTGGAAGCGATGGCGACCCGGCTGGCCGTCGTGTCCTGCCGGTCCGTCGGCGTGGTCGATTGCATCCGCGACGGCGAGCACGGCCTGTTGACCGAACCCGGCGACCGCGACGGGCTGGCGGAGGCGCTGCGCCGCGTGCTGCGCGACGGCGCGCTGCGCCGCCGTTTGGCGGACGCGGCGCTGCGGGAATGCCGGGCGGTGTACTCATGGTCCAAGGTCGGCCGGCAGATCATGGACGTTTACGCCGAGGTCGTGGGGCAGGAGCCGGACCTCCGCTGGTCGCCGCATCTGCCCGTCACGCCTTGCCGCTTCCGTGCCGAGCCGCACCTTTTATAGATGCCGACCGCGCTGGTCTTGTCCCCGCATCTCGATGATGCCGTGTTCTCCTGCGGTGGGTTGATGGCGCAACTGGCCGACGCCGGCTGGCGCAGCGTCATGGCCACGGCCTTCACCGCGACCGTGCTGCCCGCGACGGGATTCGCCCTGGCCTGCCAACTCGACAAGGGCCTGGGGCCGGAGGTCGATTACATGGCGTTGCGGCGGGAGGAGGACCGGGCGGCGGCGGACATCCTGGGGGTCGCCGACCTGCGTTGGCTCGACCTGCCGGAAGCGCCGCACCGGGGCTATGGATCCGCCAAGGCCTTGTTCGGCGCGCTTCGCGCGGACGACGCGGCGTGGCGTCCGCTCGCGGACAAGATCAAGGCTTTGGCGGAAGAACTGCAGCCAGACCTGGTCCTGGCGCCGCAGGGCCTCGGCAACCACGTGGACCACCGGCAGATGATCCGCGCCGTGCAGCAGGCGGCGCCGCGGCATCTTGCCTTCTACCGGGACACGCCCTACGCACTCCGCGACACAAATGCGGTCTCGGATCATATGGATCCCGGGCTGCACGCGTGCGCGCTGGGGATCGCCGCCGGGCTGGAACGCAAGATCACGGCATCTTGCGCTTACCGCAGCCAGATCGGCTTCCAGTTCGGCGGCTCCGCCCGGCTCGCGGCGGCGCTGCGGGAGTTCGCCGTGGTTGAAGGCCAGGGCCGCCCGGCGGAACGCTTCTTGGCGTCGCCGGATGCCTTGGATCTGCTGTCGGGCAGCCATTAGGCGGCCATATTGTAGGGGTAAGATCATTGCCGTCTCACCGCCCCTTTGGGTACAGGTCCTACCGGCAATGAAGATGCAACCGCTCCGCGACTCGCTTCAGATGGACCAGGCGGCAGCAAGCCTGTGTCGGGTGAGCACGCTCCGTGCCGCGCCGGGCTGGCTGCGGCGCGCGGTCTTCGTCGTGCCGGTCCTTGGCTCCATGGCGCTGGCCACGGCGCTTGCTGCCTGGCTCACCGCGGGCATCGCCGATCCGCTGCGCTGGCCGCTGCTCGCGTTGCTGGCGGTGAACGTCTTGTATGCGGCGCTGACCGGCTGGCCGACCGTGCTGGGCTTCTTGGCCCGCCTGTCCGGCCGCGCGCTGCACGTTTCGGCTACGCCCTCGGGGCGGAGCCGCACGGCGCTGGTCATGCCCATCCATCAGGAAGACCCGCGCGCCGTGTTCGCCGCGATGGAAGTGATGTCCCAGGCCATCGCGGCTTCGGGGATGCGGAACACGGACCTGTTCGTGCTGTCCGACACGCGCGATCCCACCATCGCGGCGGAGGAGATGCGGGCCTTCGCGGCGGCCCGTGTCCGCGCGCCCACGCTGCGCTACCGGCGCCGCGGCAGCAACGCCGGCCGCAAGGTGGGCAACCTCCTGGAGTTCTGCGCCACCTGGGGCGACCGCTACGATTACATGGTCGTGCTCGACGCCGACAGCCTGATGGGGGCCGGCACGGTCGCAACCCTGATCGGCTTGATGGACGCGAACCCAGGGGTCGGCATGGTGCAGAGCGTGCCCTACCCTGTGGGGCGGGAAACGCTGTTCGCCCGCGTGCAGCAGTTCGCGGCGCGGCTGTACACGCCGATGCTGGTGGAGGGCCTGACGTTCTGGCAGCAGGGCGACGGGAACTACTGGGGCCACAACGCCATCGTGCGGATCGCGCCCTTTGTCTCGCATTGCGGCCTGCCCGTCCTGCCGGGGCGGGAGCCGTTCGGCGGCGAGATCCTGTGTCACGACGTGGTGGAGGCCGGGCTGATGCGCGCCGCCGGGTGGGACGTGTGGGTGCTGCCGCAGGTCGTGGAAAGCTTCGAGGCGCTTCCGGCCAACTTCGTCGATTACGCCAGCCGGGAGCGCCGCTGGTGCCAGGGCAACCTGCAGCATGCCCGGCTGCTGCACCGTCCCGGACTGCGCCCGGTCGGCCGGTTCCATTTGGGCTATGGCGTGCTGCACTACATCTCCGGCCCGCTTGCGGTGCTGTTCCTGGCGCTCGCGACGCTGGACGCGGCCGTCGGCGGCAGCTTCGTGCCCGCCTTGCTGCTCGGCACCGGGGCGGCGCACGGCGCCCTGGCCGCGCTGGTGCTCGGGCTGCTGTATGCCGGCAAGCTGCTGAGCCTGGGGACGGCGTTCTTTGACGACCGGGAAGCGCGGTCCTATGGCGGGCGTGTTCGCCTGCTTGCCAGCGCGGCGCTGGAGCAGGTGGCGGCCCTTGGCATCTCGGCCACGCTGATCGTGCTCTACACCCGCTACGTCGCGGCCCTGCTGCTCGGGCAAACGGTCCGATGGGACGCGCAGCCGCGCGACAACCGCGGCGTGTCCTGGGCGGAAGGCTGGCTGCGGCTGCGGGGCACGCTGCTGGTCGGGCTGGGCTGGCTGCTGCTGCTGATGCAGACAAGCGCGGCGATGCTGGCGTGGTGCGCGCCATTGGTGTTCGGGCTGGTGATGGCGCTGCCCATGGCGATCTGGTCCAGCCGGACGGCGCTGGGCGGCTTGGCGCGCCGTTGGGGCTTGTTCCTGACGCCGGAAGAGCTGTCGCCGCCGCCGGTCCTGCGCGCGTTCCAGCGGGCGATGGCCGGGCCGCTGGTGCCCGGGCGGCCCCCGGCCGCCTTGACCGGGCTGCACCTGGCGCCCAGCAGCGCGGACGGAGACTGACCCGGTGCGCCGCCGGGCCGTTGCCGCGCTGCTGTTCCTGTGCGTGGCCATCGGACCCGGACAGGCGCAGGCCGACCTGTCCGCCGCCGACCGCGCGGCGATCCAGGGCGTGATCACCCAGCAGATCGACGCCTTCCGGCGTGACGACGCCGAGGCCGCCTTTGCCTTCGCGTCCCCGGGCATCCAGGCTCAGTTCGGCACGCCGGACCGCTTTCTCGACATGGTGCACCGCGCCTACCCCGCCGTGCACCGGCCCCGCACGGTGGAGTTCACGGGTCTGCGGCTCGGCGACGGCGGCGTCGTGCAGGACGTCGAGCTGGTGGGACCGGACGGCGCGTTGCAGTTGGCGCTTTACTCGATGGAGCGGGATGCCGCCGGGGCGTGGCGCATCGCCGGCTGCGTCCTGGTCCCGAGCGCGCGCGTCGGCACTTGAGGTGTTGTGGCTTTCGATTTGGTCCGCTAACGTATCGACCGAATCAAGGAGCGCCACCATGGCCATATCATGCACCCGCCTGGCCGTCCTGGCAGGAACCTTCGCCGTGTTCGCCGCAAGCGTCCAAGCCCGGGTGCTCGAGGTCGGAGAGGGGAAGGGCTACAAGTGGCCGTCCCTTGCCGCGACCGCCGCGCAGGACGGCGACACCGTGAAGATCTATCCCGGCGAGTACTTCGACTGCGCGACGTGGGAAGCCAGCAACCTGGTGGTGGAGGGCGTGGGCGACGCCGACAAGGTGGTCATCAGCGACAAGTCCTGCGGCGGCAAGGCGCTGTTCATCACCACGGGCGCCGACATCACCATCCGCAACCTGACCTTGACCCGCGCCCGCGTGCCGGATGCGAACGGCGCGGGCATCCGCGGGGAGGGGGAGAAGCTGCTGGTCGAAGGCGTGCGCTTCATCAACGACCAGAACGGCATCCTGTCGGGCTACGAAGGCTCGACCATCGTCGTGCGCAACAGCGTGTTCGAGCGGAACGGCACCTGCGAAAAGGCCTGCTCGCACGGCATCTATGTCGGCCATTCCAAGCTGCTGCGCGTGGAGAACTCCCGCTTCAGCGACACGAAGCAGGGCCACCACATCAAGTCCCGCGCCGAACGGACCGAGATCGTCGGCAACACGATCACGGACGGTCCGAACGGCACGGCCAGCTACCTGATCGACATTCCCAACGGCGGCTCGGCTGTGATCACCGGCAACACGATGGAGAAAGGGCCGCGGGCGGAGAACCGCAGCACGGCCATCGAGATCGGGGCGGAGGGCGTGACCCAGCCGACCCGGGAGCTGCTGATCGAAAACAACACGTTCAAGAACGCCGGCGGCTACGACACCTTCTTCGTGTCCAACTTCACCGCGACGGACGCGATGGTGCGGGGCAACCGGATCACCGGCCGGGTCAAGCCGCTGCACGGCGACGGCGAAGTGGTCGCGGCGAACTGACCCGGCGATGCGCCCGGTCTCGTTCGCCCCGGTCCTGCTCGCTCCGGTCCTGCTCGCTGCCGCGCTGCTTGGCGCGGCGCCCGCGGCGGCGCGGAACCTCCTCGTCGGGCCGGGGCAGGAGTTCGACCAACCGTCCGCCGCCATCGCCGCGGCCGCGGACGGCGACGCCGTGCTGATCGAGCCGGGCACCTACTTCGACTGCGCGACCCTGACCGCGAACGGCGTCACGGTCGCCGGGCGCGCCCCGGGCGTCGTGCTGTCCGACAAGACCTGCGGCGCCAAGGCGATCCTGGTGATCCAGGGCGACGACACGGTTGTGCGCGACCTGACCCTGGCGCGGGCGCGGGTGCCGGACGGCAACGGCGCCGGCGTGCGGCTGGAAGGGCAATCGCTGCTGCTGGAGCGCGTGCAGTTCGTGAACAACGAGGTCGGCGTCCTCGCCGGCAACGGCGGCCCCGGCGCGGGCCGGGTCGTGCAGTGCCGGTTCGAGGGCGGCGGCGTTTCGGGCGAGCGGCCCTCGGTGGCGCTGCTGGCCGGGCCGGTGGCGGTGCTGCAGGTGCAGCAATCGGTGTTCACCGGGGTCAAGGGCAGCCAGGTCGGCTCGACCGCCTTGCAGACCGAGCTGACCGGCAACCGGATCGAGACCTCCCGGATGGCGGTTTCGGCGGCGGCCGGCAACCTGCTGCTGGAGGACAACGTGCTGGAGCTTGCGCCCGACAACGACGGGCGGCAGGCGGCGGTGGTGGCAAGCGGCGACACGCGCGTGGTCATGCGGCGCAACCGCCTGGCCAACGACACCGGCCGCCCGGCGGCGCTGCTGCTGGACTGGTCGAGCGAAACGCCGAAGCTGGAGGACAACGTCGTCGTGCCGGGCGACCAGGAAGTGCGGAGCGACGGCGTTTGGCGCCACCGCGTGAGCGCAGTGCTGCATGAGGCGAAGAACGGCGTGAGCAGCCTGCTGGGCCTGGCGAAGCGGCAGGTCCTGGGTCGTTGATCCGCCGCCTCGCGGCGGCGCTGCTGTGCCTGGCCGGCCTGGCAAACCCCGCAGTCGCCGAGGCCGACCGCTGGGACGACTACCAGCTTATCATGTGGCAGGACCACCCGGTGACGGCCATGGCCGGGCTGGCCCGCCTGGGCTTCACCGGCGTGAAGCTGCGCGGCGCCGGCGGCCGGATCGACCCGGCCGACGTCGCGGCGCGGCGTGAGGCGGGCCTACCCTGGTATGTCGAGAACATCGCCACCGACTTCTACGCGCCCTATCACCGTTACACGCCGGGCAAGCCCGTGACTTGGCTGTTCGACGCCGCGCGCGCGCGCCGCCAGCAGGCACCAGAGGACCGCAGCGTGTTCGTGCGCGTCCCGAGCCTATCGGACCCGGCCTGGCTCGATATGGTGAAAACGCGGCTGTCCGATGTGGTCCGCCGCCAAGCGCCCGACCGCCCGCTGTTCTACAACCTGGGCGATGAGACCGGGATCGGCGACCTGTCCGCCAACTGGGACTTTGACGTGTCGCCGGCGTCGCTCGGCGCCATGCGGGCCTGGCTGCGGACGCAGTACCCGGACCTCCAAGCGCTGAACCGGCAATGGGGCAGCCGCTTCGGGTCGTGGGAGGCGGTCGTGCCGGACCTCACGGACGACGCGATGCACCGGACGGACGACAATTTCTCCGCCTGGGCCGACTTCAAGGCCTGGATGGACGTGGCGTTCGCCGCCGCCGTCCGCGCGGGAACAAACGCGGTGCACCGCGCCGACCCGGCCGCGCTCTCGGCCATCGAGGGCGCGCAGGTGCCGGGCTGGGGCGGCTACGACTACGGCCGGCTGGCGCACGCGGTGGACGTGATGGAGATCTACGATTCCGGCAACTCGCTGGAAGTTGCGCGCGGGCTGAACCCGGCGCTCATCCCGCTGCACACCGTGTTCGAGACCGGGCTGCGCGCCGATC
>CALMAB010000511.1 GCA_937858325.1 uncultured Acetobacteraceae bacterium | reverse complement strand
CGGCCGTCCTGCACCAGCACGCTGCCGAGGCGCGGCTCGGCGCCGGCGCAGACGAGGGCCTCGTCGATCAGGATCGCGGTCATGCTCCATCTTCTGCGAGGCGCTGCAAGTGCCGGGTCAACGTCGTGACCACCAGCCCGGCGGCGGGGGACAGGGTGCGGCGCTGCGGTACGAACAGGCCGATCTCCAAGGCCCGCAACTGCGGCGAGGCGAGGGGCACCCAGACGAGGTCGCCCGCCGCGATCTCGCGGCGAAAGCCGAGCCGGGTCAGGCAGGCAACCGCCAGGCCGGACCGCAGGATGCCGCGCTGGAACTCAACGGAATTGGAGGTGAAACGCGCCATCGCGCGGGCGCGGAAGGCGGCGAACTCGTCCTTCGAGTCCACCGCCAGCGGCAAGGAGTCGTTCTGGAGGGTGACGTGATGCGGGTCCAGGTCGGCGAAGCGGAGGCTCGTCCGCTTGGCCAAGGGGTGCGTCGGCGACATCACGCAGCCGAGCGGCGCCGGCGCGCTGGCGACGAGCTGCAAGGTCAGGGTGGTCGGCACCACGAAGGTCAGGCCGATCTCCGCGTCTCCCGAGGCCACCCCGGCCAACACCGAAGCGGGCGCCGCGGCGAGGGCGGAGAACGTCACCACCGGGTAGCGCCGGGAAACCTCCTCCAAAGCGCGGGGTATGAGATCGACCAGCAGGCTGTCCACGGCCGCGATCCGGACATGGCCGCTGTGGATGCCCTGCAGCCCGTCCACCTCTGCCAGCAGGTGATCGAAGCCTTGCAGCGTCGCCCTGACATGCTGCAACAAAAGCTCGCCGGCGGGGGTGAGGCGCATGCCGGACGGCAGCCGGTCGAACACGCGCACGCCAAACTCGCGCTCTAGCCGTAGCACCTGGCGGTTGATCGCGGACGACGCGACGTTCAGCGTGGCCGAGGCGCGGCGGATCGAGCCGAGGCGGGAGATCTCGGCGAGGTAACGCAGGATGGAGGCGTGCAGGTTGACCCGGCGAGCCGGCAGCTTGGCGCGGCGCTTGGCCGACGGGCGCCCGCCGTCCAACCGTTACCGCCCAGCCCACGCCGGGGCGCGCTTCTCGCGGAAGGCGCGCACACCCTCCTCGCCGTCCTCGGATGCGAGGCAGGCGACAACGGCGGGCAGGCGGAGAGCCTGCGCCTCCTGCGGCGAAAGCTGGGCGGTGCGGCGCACCGTCTGCTTGATCGCGCGCAGCGACAGCGGGGCACAGGCCAGGATGTCGGCGAGCCAACGATCCACTGCTGCATCGAGGTCCCCATGCGGGGCCACCTCGTTCACCAGCCCGCAGGCGAGCGCCTCGGCGGCGGGGATGCGGCGCCCGGTGAGCAGCATGGCGGTGGCGGCGCGGTAGCCGATCTGGCGCTGCAGCAGAACCATGCCGCCATCCAGCGGCAAGCGGCCGACGCGCGGCTCGGTCAGGCCGAAGGTCGCGTCCTCCGCGGCCACCAAGATGTCGCAGCCCAGCATCATCTCCAGCCCGCCGCCCAAGGCATGGCCGTTCACCCGGGCGATGACGGGGATGTCGAGCGTGGTGCGCAGGGACAGGCCGCCGAAACCGGTGGGGTGGGCATGGGCCCAGTAATGCAGCCCTGTCCTGCCGGCCGCGCGCATGTCCGCGCCTGCGCAGAACGCGCGCTCGCCGCTGCCGGTCAGCACTATGGCGCGGATGCCCGCGTCCGCTTCGAGGCGCTGCCAGACCGCTTCCAACTGGGTCGTCGCCTCGTCGTCCAACGCGTTCAAAACCTCCGGCCGGTCGATGGTGACCCGGGCGACGTGGCCCTCGACCGTCAGGCGGATGCTCACGCCAGCACGCCGTCGGCGCGCAGGGCGGCGATCGCGTCGGGCTTGTAGCCGTGCTCGGCCAGGATGTCGGCGCCGTCCGCGCCGACCCGCGGCGGCGGCCTGCGCAGGGCGAACCCGTCATCGGAAAGGTGCACGGGCGAGCCAATCACGCGAAGCTCGTCCCCGCCCGCCTGGGCGGCCGCGAGCTTCATGCCGTTGATCGCGGTCTGCGGGTCGTCCAATGCGGTCAGCAGGCTGCGCACCGGGGCGCAGAGCAGGTCGCGGGCCTCCAGCGCCGCAATCCAGCGCGCGGTGGTGTCGGTGGCGAACCGCGCGCGCAGCACGTCGTGCAGCTCTGTGCGGTTCTGCATGCTGAGCGTGAAGGAGCAGAAGCGCGGGTCGGCGGACAGGTCGGGCAGGCCAATGGCGAGCGAGATTTCGCGCAAGGGATTGTCTTTGAACGCGCCGACCACCACCAGCGCGCCGTCGGTCGTGGCAAAGGCGCCGTTGTGCGGCAGCGCCCCCCAGGAGAACTCCACCCCGCGCATCATCGCCATCGCGGCCTCCTGCATCTGCATCGCCAGCATGGAGTCGTAGAGGGAAACCTCGACCTTCTGCCCATGTCCGGTCCGCGCGCGCTGGAGCAGGGCGAGCAGGATGCCTTGCACCATGTGCATGCCGGCGGAGTAGTCGGCGAGCGAGGTGGGGTAGATGGTCAGCGGGTCGCTGGCGTCGCACTTGCGCGCCATCACCCCGCTCAGCGCCTGCGCCAGGATGTCCTGCCCGCCCTTGTGGGCATAGGGACCCTTCGCGCCGTAGCCGGTGCCCTCGGCGTAGATCAGCCGGGGATAGGCCGCGTGCAGCACCTCGTAGCCCAGGCCCATGCGCTCCATCACGCCGGCGCGGAAGTTGTTGGCGACCACGTCGGCGTCGGCCAGCAGGCGATGCACGACGGCGATGCCGGCGGGCGACTTCAGGTCCAGCGCGATGCTGCGCTTGTTGCGGTTCAGGCTGGAGAACACCGGGTTCTGCGCGCCGGCCGGGTCGTCGCCGATCGACCAGCGGGACAGGTCGCCGGCGCCGACGCGCTCGACCTTGATCACGTCGGCGCCGTAGTCGCCCAGCATCTGCGTGGCGCAGGGACCCATCATCACCTGGGTGAAATCCACGACGCGCACGCCCGAAAGCGGCTGGGTGCCTCCGCTGCCCTGGGCGGGAGACGCCGCGTGCCGCCCGTCCATCGCGTTCATGCCGCGTGCTCCGCGACGCAGGCGGTGGCCGAGGGCTGGTCCCCGGGGTCGGCGCCCTGTGCGCGGAGGCGGCGCTGCAGCTCGGCGACATCGATCCCGCGCACGGCCGTGCCGGCGGACAGCGCCATAGCGGCCGCGATGCCGGCGGCTTCGCCCATCGCCATGCAGGGCGGGATCTCGCGGGAGATCTTCTGCGCCTGCGGGGTGGCGGAGTAGTGCCGGCCGGCCACCAGGAGCTGGTCGATCCCGCGCGGCAGCAGGGCGCGGAACGGGGTGTAGTAGTCCCGCCCGCGCGCGACGCTGTCGGGGAAGTGGACACGCCGGGTCACGTCCTCCTTCGTGACCACGTACTCGCCGTCCAGCATGCGCGTCTGCCGCACGCCGGTCTGCGGCGCCACGTCCACCACGTAGCAATCGGCGAACCCTGGCAGCTTGGCGCGCACGTGTTCCACCATCGCATGGATGCGCCGCCGGCCCTCGAACTCCGCCCGCGTGAGGTCCTCCACCTTCATGCCGTCCAGCCCCGTCATGTGCGGGCAGTTGCACCAGACGATGCCGGGGAGCGGGGTCTTGAGCCACCAGTAATCCCACGAACCGCCGATGACCCGGCGGGCCTCAAGGTCGAGCACAGCGTGGCGCTCCGGCTCCTCGAACTGGAAGCGCTCGGCCTCGTCGGTATCGACGCCCCCCAGGCGGAACACGGTGGTGACCATGTAGGCGCCTTCGGAGAACCGGGCCCCGGCTGACGCGGCGACATCGAGGTCCCCCGTGGCGTCGATCACCACGTCGCCCATGATGGCCTCGCGCCCGGCCTTGCTTTCCACCACCACGCCGGCCATGCGCCCGTCGCGCACGATGCTGCCGGCGAAGAGCGAGTGCAGGCGCAGCTCAATGCCGGCCTCCTGGACCATGTCGTCGCTGGCGCGCTTCCAGCCGTCCGGGTCGAACGCCACGGCGTAGCAGATCGGGTGCGGGCGGGTATGGGTGTTGAAGTCGAACAGGCCCCAGCGGGACCACTTGCGGAACATCGCCGGGTCGTGGCCGCGCTCCTCCTCGGGCGGATAGACCGCCAGGCCGCGAGCCCGCATCCGGTCCACCAGCTCGCCGCAGAGGCCGCGCACGGTGATCTCGGCGCCCGCGCACATGTCGTCCAGCACCAGCACCATGCCGCCGGAGGCGAGGCCGCCGAGATAGGGGTAGCGCTCCACCAGACACACCGAGGCGCCCTGCCGCGCCGCGGCGACGGCCGCGCTGAACCCCGCCGGCCCGCCGCCGACCACGACGACGTCGGCGCGGCTGGCCACCCGCAGGTCGCGCGCCGGCTCGGAGTAGGTGCTGGGCAGCATGACGTGTCTCCATATCGATAGGGCTGTTGCGTCAGCCGTCCGGGGGTTCAGCTCTGGGACTGCGGCGCCCAGCGCACGCAGATGCGCTCGAGCATGCGGATGGCGAGAAAGAAGGCGACCGAGAAGGCCGAGCCGCAGATCACCGTGGCGTAGAGCAAGGCGCTGTCGAAGTTGTAGGTGGCCTGGATGATTAGCGCGCCGATGCCCTCCTGCGAGCCGATCCACTCGCCGACGATCGCCCCCACCACCGCCGTGCTGGCGGCGATCTTCAGCGCCGAGAACAGGTAGGGGATCGAGGTCGGCAGGCGCAGCCGGATGAACACTTCCCACGTCCTGGCCGACAGCACGTGCATCAGCTCAAGCGATTGCGGGCTCACCGCCTCCAGCCCGCGCACCATGTTCACCAGCGTGGGGAAGAAGCAGATCACCGCGGCGATGGCGATCTTCGGCGCCATGCCGTTGCCCAGCAGCAGCACCAGAATCGGCGCCTTGGCCACCACCGGGATGGAGTTGATCAGCACAACGATGGGAAAGAACGCCATCTCGATCCCCTTGCGGTGCACGAACAGCGTGGCGACGGCAACGGCGACGAGGTTGCCGATCAGAAAGCCGCTGAGCGCCTCGATCGCGGTCGGCCAGAGATTGGCGAGCAGGATGTCGGACTTCTGCCAAAGCGTGGCGGCCACCACCTGCGGCGCCGGCGCGATGAACGGCTTCACCTGGAAGAACGCCACCAGCGCCCACCAGGCGAACAGCAGCGAAGCGGCGCCGAGCAGCGGAAGCAGCCGCCGCTTCCAACGCGCCCAGCGCTGGGCTGCAAGCCAGGCGGCGCGGGCCGGATCGGCCGCCGCGGCGCGGGCAGGAGACGCGGCGGCCGTATGGACCATGCCGACATCGGATGCCATCAGCAGGTTTCCAGCACGGCGCGCAGGCGGCCGGCCAGCGCGCCGAACCCGGCGGTGTCGCGGATCGCCAGTTGGCGCGGCTCCGGCAGGTCCACCGGGATCATCTCCCGCACCCGGCCCGGACGCGCGGCAAGCATCAGCACCTGCTGGCCGAGGTAGGCGGCCTCGTGGATGCTGTGGGTCACGAACAGGATCGTCGTGCCGGTCTGCCGCCAGATGTGCAGCAGCTCGTCGTTCAGCCGATCGCGGGTGATCTCGTCCAGCGCGCCGAACGGCTCGTCCATGAGCAGGATCTTCGGGTCGCCCAGCAAGGCACGGGCAATCGAGACGCGCTGGCGCATGCCGCCGGACAGCTCGTGCGGCAGCGCCTTTTCCCAGCCGGCGAGGCCGACCAGCGCAAGCAGTTCCTCCGGGCTGCGGCCGCCGCGTGCCGGGCTGCCGCCCACCTGCAGCGGCAGGCGCACGTTGTCGAGCGCACTGCGCCAGGGCAGCAAGGTCGCGTCCTGGAACACGAAGCCGATCTCGCGCCGCCGCCGCGCCTCGCCCGGCGCCTGGCCCAACACGCGCAGGCTGCCGCTGGTCGGCGCGACGATGTCCGCCACCACGCGCAGCAGCGTGGACTTGCCGCACCCCGATGGCCCGAGCAGCGTGAGGAAGCTGCCGGGACTGAGGCTGAAGCTGATGTCCTCCAGCGCGGCCACCTCGCGCCGCTCGCTCATGAAGCGCACGGACACGCCGTGCAGCTCGACGGCGGGCGCCCCCGGGGTGATCGCCGGACCCACAGTCAGCCGATCCTGGGCCGGCCGGCCTCGGTGGCATTCAGGATGTCCAGCGTCATCACCTCCTCCACCTTGGGGGTGCGCTTGGCGAACTGGCCGAGGCCGGCATAGAGCTCGATCTGCTCCTGCCACACCGCCGGGTCCATCGTGCCGTAGCCGCCGGCCTTGGTGTGTTCGTCGAAGCAGTAGTCCAGCATCACGTCGGCCGCCGCCCGCTCGTCAGCCGCGGACAGGTTGGGATATTGCTTCACCAGCAGCTCCACGGCCTTGTCGCGATTGGCATAGGCGTAACCCCACCCCCGGGCGGAAGCGCGCAGGAAGCGGGCGAGCGCGTCTCGCTGCGTCGCGACTGTCTCCGGCGTCGCATAGTACGGGTTGGCATACAGCCTCACCCCGGCGTCCCACAGCCGCAGCGTCACCCGGTCCGGCCCCAGCACCTTGAGCGCCGTAGTGTTGGTCAGCCATCCCGTCACCACGTCGACCTGGCCGGTCATGATCGGCATCATGTCCGAGCCGATGGTGACAACCTGCACGTCGTGCAGGGCCATGCCGTTCCTGGCCAGCAAGGCCCGCAGCAGCACCACCCCCGTGGCCTGCACGCCCACCTTCTTGCCCTTCAGATCGACCGGCGCGTGCACCGGGTTCTTGCCCAGCGAGAAGAAGGCATAAGGGTGTTTCTGCGCGGAAACCGCAAAGCACCGTACCGGCAGGTCCTGCGAGACGGCCAGCATCAAGGACGGGCTGGAGGAGACCTGCCCCACCGCGCTGCGCCCCGATGCCACCGCTGCGACGCCGTCATTGTTGGGTCCACCCGGCACGATCTTCAGATCAAGCCCTTCCTCGCGGAAATACCCCAGCTGCTGGGCGGCGACCTCGCCCAGCTGGTTGCCGCCGCCGATCCACCCCAATTGCATCTCGATCGGCTGCACGGCCCCGGCTCGCTTGGGCCGGATCCCGATGATCGCACCTGCGGCGCCGGATGCGAGCACGGTTCGCCGGGATATTCTCTGCCTTGAGGCGGCGGGAAACGCCATGGAACGACCTGCCCTTGAAGATATTCAGAGCATGGCATAGCAATGCCCATGCCAAACAGCGCCTTCTTACGCCCTCCGTGCTGCCTTTTCGGCACTGCTTAGGGGAGGCACAAGGCGTGAGGGTAGTGCCTCAGGGTGCGTATGGCTTGGAAAGGTGACCGGCGGCAGCAAAGCCAAGCCGGGCCGTCTAGGGGGCGCGGTGTTCGGCGACGCGAATCGCCCAGGATTTCAGCGCGCACCAGCCGCGGCTGTGGTGGATACGAGCACGCACTGTTTCGGAACAACCTGCTTACGTTTTGAGGCAGGGTGCGACAGCATCGCATGAGATGGCCTGCCGGTCCGTTCGAGGCAGGACCGTGACGGGGCCGAATTTCGCTTCACTCCAGCAAAATTCACGTGCGATGCTCTGCTTATCGCAAACTGCTGTGCCGCACCATCGGTTGGTTTGCCGAAAGTGATTTGTTGCGAATACGGACATGTTGCTTTGGTGGCCTATGAACCGGCGCCATAAGATTTCTGTTGTCGCGTTTCTCGGCCTGGCATTAGTTTCCAGGCATAGCACCGCCTAACTGCAAGGCAGGAGCCTCATGCGTTTACCATCAATCCCTCGGCGCGGCCTGATGCTGGGTGCCGGAGTGGCAGTGTTCGGCGGCGGTCAAGTGGTTGCAGCGCCTTCCACGTTCCGCACCGTCACTCCCGGCGTGCTCACCGTCGCCAACAGCGGCGAGATGCCGATGGTCGGCATCGAAGGCGACAAGATGATCGGCTCGGACGCCGAGATGATCGGGGCCATCGCGGCCAAGCTGGGCCTTGGGCTGAAATCTGCGCTGATGGAGTGGTCGGCGACGGTGCAATCGGTGCGCAGCGGCCGGGCGGACGTCATGCTGGGCAACATGGGCTGGACGCCGGCCCGCGCCCAGGCGCTGCTGATCACCGATGCCATCTACTACGGCGGCGCGTTCGCGGCCGTGAAGCGGGATAAGTCCCTGCCCGACGCCATCACGGTCGCCGACATGAAAGGCCGCAGCATCGGGACCGTCACCGGCTTCACCATCGTTCCCGAGATGAAGCGCGTGCTCGGCACGACCGAGGTCAAGCTGTATGACAACAGCGACGGCTGCGTGCGGGACGTGGTGGCCGGCCGGCTCGACTTCGCCCTGCTGGACGGGCCGCTGATGGACTACATGATCCTGCAGAACCCGGCTTGGGAGCTGAAAACCGTCGCGCTGAAGCGGGATGCCGCGTTTCCGCAGCTCACCAGCAAGCAGCACACCGTGATGGGCATGAACCAGGAGAACCACGACCTGTTCGACGCGGTGAACGCCGGCGTGAAGTGGCTTTGGGCGACCAAGACCAATGCCGCACTGATGCAGAAGTACGGGATCAAGAACCCCGATTATCTTGAACCGCCGGAACCCAACCCGCGCATCGGCGTGGACCGCAGCGCCGACGGCGGCCTGATCGGACCAGGAGGCCACGCGCCCAAGGACTTCTCCGCGCTGTTCGCCTGATCCCGGTGTCGGACCCGCCGCTTGTCCCCAGGCCGGAGGCGCTCGTCCGCGCCGTCCGCGTCGGCAAGCGGTTTGGCGAAACGGAGGTGCTGCGGGATGTCGACCTGTCGGTGCAGCCCGGCGAAGTGCTCGCCATCATAGGTCCCAGCGGCTCCGGCAAGACGACGCTGCTCCGTTGCATCGCCCATCTGGAGCACCCGACCAGCGGCCATGTCGAGATCGCCGGCGAGCGGGTCGGCGCAGTGCTGGACCGGGGGCACCTGCGGCCCATGTCCGACCGCGAGATCGCGCGGCTGCGCCAGGGGATCGGCATGGTGTTCCAGCGGTTCAACCTGTTCCCGCACCTCACGGCGATCGAGAACGTCATGCTCGGCCCCGTGCAGGTGCTGCGACGGCACCGGTCGGAGGCGGAGCCGTTGGCGCGCGAGCTGCTGCGCAAAGTCGGCCTCGCCCACAAGGCGGACAGCTACCCGGAGCGCCTGTCCGGCGGGCAGCAGCAACGGGTCGCCATCGCCCGCTCGCTCGCCATGCAGCCGCGGCTCATGCTGTTCGACGAGGCAACCTCGGCGCTGGACCCGGAGCTGATCGGCGAGGTCCTGGCGGTGATGCGGGACCTGGCGCGGGACGGCATGACAATGCTCGTCGTGACGCATGAGATGGGCTTCGCCGAGGACGTGGCGGACCGGGTCGTGTTCATGGACCACGGCCGTGTCGTGGAAGAAGGGCCGCCGCGGGAGCTGTTCCGCGCGCCCTCCCATGCGCGGACCCAGGCGTTCCTGCGCGCGGTGATCGACCGGCAGGCCATGGCGGAGGCGCCTTGAGCGGATGGGGCCGCATCTGGGACGCGCTGCCGCTGCTGCTGTCCGGGGCGATGACGACCATCGAGATCACGGCGGGCGGCTTCCTGATCGCCGTGGCGCTGGGGCTGCTGGCCGGCGCGCTGCTCGGCGCCCGCTCGCGCGCCGTTCGGGCCGCGGCGCGGGTTTATACGGACGTGTTCCGCGCCGTCCCGGTGCTGACCCAGCTCTTTATCCTTTACTTCGGCCTGGTCGAGGTCGGGGTGCGGCTCGAGCCGTTGCAGGCCGCCATCCTGGGCTTCGGCATCAATGGGGGCGCCTATTTGGCCGAAGTGTTCCGCGCCGGCCTGCTGTCGGTGCACCACGGCCAGACCGAGGCGGCGCAGATGCTCGGCATGACCCGGCTTGCGGTGCTGCGCATCGTCGTGCTGCCGCAGGCCATGCGGATCGTGCTGCCGTCGCTGGCGAACTACGCGATCGGCCTGCTCAAGGACAGCACCCTCGCCTCGGCTGTCGCGGCGCCGGAACTGATGTTCCTGGCGCGCAAGCTGGTGGACCGCACCTTCCTGGGCCCGCAGATCTACTTCTCGGTTGCCGTGATCTACCTTGCCATGAGCCTGCCGCTGGCCCGCCTGTCGAGGCTCGCCGAGGCGCGCGCCGGGCGTGGCCGCCGATGAGCTGGAACATCCTCGCCGACAGCATGCCGCAACTGCTGCAGGCGGCGCTGAGCACGTTGCAGATGACGGGGCTGGCCTTCCTGATCGCAGCCGTCCTGGGCCTGCCGCTGGCGCTGGCGCGGATGGGGCCGGGCCTGCCGGGTGTCCTCGCGCTCGGCTACATCGAGACAATGCGCGGCGTGCCGCAGTTGGCGCTGCTGTTCCTGATCTATTTCGGCCTGGTGCCGCTCGGCATCGCGCTGCGCGCCTTTGACGCCGCCGTGATCGGGCTGGGGCTGAGCGGGGCGGCCTACCTGGCCGAGGTTTACCGGGCCGGGGTGCAGGGGGTGGAGCCCGGCCAGATCGAGGCGGCGCAGATGATCGGGATGCGGCGGCGTGCCGTCCTGCGCCACGTGGTCCTGCCGCAGGCCTGGCCCGCGGTGCTGCCGCCGATGGGCAACTACCTGGTCGCACTGCTCAAGGACACCTCCATCGCCTCGATCATCTCGGCGCCGGAGCTGATGCTGCGGGCACGCGACCTCAGTAGCGAGTACTTCCTGCCCATGGACTACTACCTGCTCGTGGGCGGAATGTATCTCGTGATGGCGTGGCCCTTGATGCAGGGCACCAGGATGCTGGAACGGCGTGCCGCGCGCGGGCGGCTGCAAGGAGAGGTGCGATGAACGGAGCATTGCCTGGGCGGGCCGACGCCGTGGTGATCGGCTCCGGCGGCCTCGGCGCCGCCACGGCGTTCCATCTCGCGCGTGCCGGGCTGCATGTCGCGCTGCTCGACAAGGCAGGCATCGCGTCGCAGTCCTCGCCGCGCGCCGCCGGGCTGAGCGGCACGCTGCGCGCCGACGACCTGATGACGCGGATCGCCGCCGACGCGGTGCGCCGCATCGAGACGTTTGAGGCCGACACCGGCGAGCCGCTCGTGTTCCACCAGCCGGGCAGCCTCAAGGTGGCGCGCCGCGAGGAGCACGCGGAGCAGTTGCTCGACGAGGTGGCGCGCGGCCGTGGGTTGGGGCTGGACGTGGCCATGGTGCCGCCCGACGAGGCGCGGCGCCTGATGCCGTTCCTGTGCACCGAGGGGGTGCGCGCCGTGATGCACATGCGCACGGACGTCTACCTTGAGCCGCGGCAGATCCCGGAGGGCTACGCCCGCGCCGCGGCGCGCCTGGGCGCCGCGGTGCTGCCCCACACGCCGGTGCAGGAAATCGTCACGGAGGGCGGAGCCGTGGCCGGGGTGCGGACACCCCGCGGCGTGATCTGGGCCGCAACCGTGATCGACGCCGCCGGCGGCTGGCTGCGGCAGGTGGCTGCGCTTGGCGGCGCGAACGTCGGCGTGGTCCCGACCCGGCACCAGCTTATGGTGACGGTGCCGCTGGCGGGGGTGCGGCCGGACCAACCGATCACCCGGGTCATCGACGCCAACGTGTATGTCCGCCCGGAGAAGGGTGGGCTGATGCTGGGCGGCTACGAGCCGGACCCATTGCAGACGGACCTGGCGGAGATGCCCGCCGAGTTCGAGATCAAGGACCTTCCGCTTGACCTGGAGGTGCTGCGCGGCCTGGCGCGGAGCGTGGAGGCGCAGTTCCCGGTGTTCCGGGACGTGGCAGTGCAGGAGCACCGCGGCGGGCTGCCGACCATGACCGCGGACGGCGAGCACGTCCTGGGTCCGGCGCCGGGCGTCCCGGGCTTGTGGATCATCGGCGGCTGCTGCGTGGGCGGCTTGACGACTGCGCCGACGTTGGGGGCGCTGCTGGCGGAGTGGATCGTGGACGGGCAGACATCCATGGACCTGTCCAGCATGGCGCCAGGACGCAAGGCGGCCGCGCTGCCGGAGCCTGATCTGGCTGAACGTTGCAGGCTGCAATACGCGCACCATTACTGGTCGCCAGCGTCGATGCCAGCCGATGATGCAAACTGAGAGCGCAACGTCAGGCGGGAAGATTATCAGGGTTGAACGAAGGCTGCGCGGTTCCTGGCCCCCAGTTGCGTCGGATCACCCGGCTCCCACGGGCGCCGACCCGAGTTCCGCCGGGTGCCAGGTTACGGTCCGGCGACCGCGCTTGAACACGGCGACGGGGTGGCGGATTTCGGCCACCGTGCGCTCCGGCGACGGGCTGTCGATCACCACGATGTCGGCGGGGTTGCCGACCTTGATCCCGTAATCCCCGAGGTTGAGGATGCGGGCCGAGCGCTCCGTCAGCATCGAGAAACACTCGCGCAACTGATCGGGCTGGCTAACCTGGAGCAGGTTGGCGTGCAAATTCGCCATGCGGATCAGCGAGCAGTCGCCATAGGGCGTGGCAGGGTTGAGCACGTTGTTGCTCGACAGCGAGCAGTTCACCCCATGCTCGATCAGGACATTCGCGTCAGCCACGCCGCGCCGGACGCCGTGGTCCTGATCCCGGCCCATCAGATACAGGTCAGTGGCCGGCAGCACCGTGACGTTCACCCTGGCGCCTGCGAGCCGGCGGGCGACCTGCGCCATGTCCGCGGGCGGCATCACCGACAGCTTGGTCATATGCCCCGCCGTCACCCGGCCTCCCAGCCCGTATTGCTCCGTCAGCTCGCAGACCAGAAGCACGTCGAGGTCGTCGGGCGTGTTGCCGAAATCCAGGTGCATGTCGATGTCCACGTCGAACTCGCGGGCCAGCTCGAAGACGCGCCGGAGCTGGCCGCCGTGGTCGGTGTCGTAGCGCGGGGCGGCGCCGATCACCTGTGGCCTACCATCTCTTCGTCCCGACCGGCTTATAGGTGGGCACCCGCGCAAGCAGCGATAAGGAGACCGTACCGCCTCCATTGCTTTTAGGCCTGTGTCGCGCATGTCGAGTCAGCTCTTGGCCGGCCTGCCCGATGAACTCCCGCTGCACCAGGCGTGAGCCAGCAGCCCCACATGCAGCCCGCCCACCACGGAGCGAGCCTGGAACCCCATCTTGCGCCCGCTATCGGTGAAGTACAGGTCCGAGAACGGCACGCGGTTCGGCGTCTCGTTGGCGTAGCGCAGGATGCGCTGCACGAAGTCCTCGAACAATGGCCGGTCCTCGGCCAGGCAGGCGGCCCAGAGCATCCATTCCGGCTTGGTCAGCGTCCCGCGTCCATCCAGCGGCACTCCGAAAGGTTCGGTCCGAGCACGATATGAAGCCTGCTCCCGCCGCATTTCCACCTCCGGAAACAGGCTGAGGCCGAGCAGCCGGTCCCAGACCAGGTTGTATTTGAGGCTCCATGTGCCCGGTTGGTCGAAGGCCAGGCGCGTCGCCCCGCCTTCCCGCGCCCGCGCCAGCCAGCCCTGGGCAAACCCTTCGGCGGCGGCTCGGTAGCGCCGGGCTTCCTCGTCCCGCCCCAGCATGGCGGCCAGCATGGCGAGGCCGCCGAGGCCCATGATCGCCTTGGCCGACAGGTTCACGTTGTGCCCGAGCACGCCGGAGAAGTCGTCCGTGCAAAGCTGCGCCCCCGGGTCGAACCCGGTTTGCACGAGGTAGTCGGCCCATTGCCGCAGCAAAACCCAATGCCGCTCGGCGTATCCGGCATGGCCCTCGGCGCGCGCCAGGGCGGCAGCGAGGACGAGCATGTTGCCCGCCTCCTCCACCGGCATCTGCGTCTCGACGATGTTCTCATCCGGTCCACGCTTGAGCTGGAAATCGCGGTAGGTTTGCCCGTTGGCCAGCGGGTAGGTGCCGAGGTCGTGCGCTGGGAAGGGGTGAGGCCAGTCCGGGGATGCGCAGTAGGCAAAGACGGGGTCCAGCATCGCCCGCAGCAGCGCCGGGTTGTGCAGCAGGAACAAGGGCGCGGACGGGTAGGCCACGTCGACGGTGGCGATGCAGCCGTTCGAGAAATTCTCCTTGGAGAAGAACAGCGGCTGCCCGTCCGCTCCTGCGGCCAGCTTGTGCGCCGCGACCGCTTGCCGCCAGGTCAGCGCCAGCAGGTCCGCGTAGCCCGGTCCGCCCACTCCCGTGGCCCGGGCCTCCAGCCCGGCGTCAAAGGCGTCGCACCGGGTCAGCACCGCCTCTGCTTCCCGCAACGCCTGAGCCAGCATCGGGAGCGGCGCCGCCCCCTCGTGCCGGCGCCACCAGGGGCGCAGGCGCACGCGCATGTGCTCGACCGACCACTCGTCGTCGTAGGCGACGAGCACCGTGCGCACGGCGGTGCCGTTACCCTCGACATCGAGAGGGAGCAGCATCGCGGCGACGGGGTCGGAGGTGTAGTCCACCTTGCGGGGCGGCGCGCGCAGCGCCTCGGCCGTCAGCCGCCCTTCGCGCGCGAACACGTCCCGGCACTGGTCGATGTCGCCGATGATCGCGTGGGCTGCCCCCGTGGCGGCAGCCAGGAAGGCGGTACCCCACTCTATGCGGCGGTGGTCTCCCGCCTCCGGCAGTACGCGTTGCAGCTCGGAACGGAAGCTGGCCGCGACGACCCCGTCCGCGTCGTGCAGCGCCCAGACCACGCGCTCATGCGGCAGGTTGACCGCCCATTCGCCGGTCATGTCGAGGTAGGCGGAAACCCGGTGCACCCGCGCGTCCAGCGCCCGGGCGCGAAGGGTCAGGTAGGTGACGGGGCGGGACAACAGGTCCAAATCGTCCGGGAGCAGCGGAGTGGTGAAGATGACAGCGAGTTCCACCGGGCCGCAGCGGAACGCATAGTGCGTGCGCGTGGCGCCGACCCGCAGCCCGGTTTGCTCGGCCGCCAGCGCCAGCCACTCCGGCCCGCCCATGAAGCGGTAGGCCACGCCATCCACGCGCAGCACGCCGTACAACGCCATCTTGGATCCGGTCCAATGCCGCGGCCAGTCGTCCGTCAGCCGGTCCGCCTTTGACCAAACGCTGGTGTGCGGGTCGATGGCGACGAGCGGCACAGCGGGCGGGCGGTGGAGGCGTGTCTGCATGGGTCGTTCCTGGCATCGTGGTAGGGGCGTTGTCGTCGGGGCATCGTGCGGGGTCGGCCCGGCGCTACCCGGGTGCTGCCCCGATGGCGGCGTCCAGCGTGGCACGGGAGGCGCGGAGCAGTGTCCGCATGAGCCGCTCAGCGGCATCGGCGTCGCCCGCGAGGATCGCGTCGCACACGCCCCGGTGTATGTCCATCTCCACTCTCCCCAGGCCCTGATGCGAGTGGGCAAGCCGGAAGGACAGCTCCAGCGCCGTGCGGATGGCGGCGCCGAGCGAGAGCATGAACGGGTTGCCAGTCGCCTCGAAGACGGCGAGGTGCAAGGCGACATCGGCCGCCACCTGGCGCGCCAAGTCAGCTTGCGCGGTGGCAAGTTCCTGCATGTGCATCCCTATGGTGGCCTTGTGCGCATCCGTGGCGCGCAGGGCGGCCAGGGCGCAGGCCCGCGGCTCGAAGCAGAACCGTATCTCGTAAAGCTGGTCTGCGAGCTGCGCATCCAGGGACCCGCCCAAACGCCAGGCCAGCACGTCCGTGTCAAACTGGTTCCAGCGCGCGGTCGGCAGCACGCGCGTGCCGCGGCGCGGGCCACCGGCGACCAGCCCCTTGCCGTGCAGGCGCTTCATCGCCTCGCGCACCGTGGTGCGGCTGACGCCCAGGTCGGCGCAGAGCGCGGCCTCGGTCGGCATCGGGTCGCCGGGACAGCTCTCGCCGCCCACGATGCGCCGTCCCAGCCGCGCCGCGATCGCCGAACCGACCCCTCTCGCGCCGTTCTTCCCCGCCATCGCCACCGTTCCGCCCTGCTTGACAAGGCTATGGGCCGCTCCGTAGCGTCGTCAATAGTCATACAAAATGCCGGCGCAACACCGCCGCAGGGAGGGGCGCTTGGGGGGACTCGTCCTCAGGAACGTCAGCAAACGCTTCGGTCCGGTCGGGGTGATCGACGACCTGTCGCTTGAGGTCGGCGAAGGCGAGTTCGCCGTGTTCCTCGGGCCATCCGGCTGCGGCAAGAGCACGCTGCTGCGCATGGTCGCGGGGCTGGAAACCCTGTCGGCCGGGGAGATCCACCTGGGCCGGCGGCGGATCGATGCGCTGGCCCCGGGCGAGCGCGGCGTCGCCATGGTGTTCCAGCACTACGCGCTCTACCCGCACATGACGGTGCGGCAGAACATGGGATTCGGGCTGCGGAACGTGGGCATGCCCGCAACGGAGGTCGAGGCCAAGATCGCGCAGGCGGCGGCACTACTGGAGATCGGGGACCTGCTGGACCGCAGGCCCGCCCAGCTTTCAGGCGGGCAGCGCCAGCGCGTCGCCATCGGCCGGGCCATCGTCAAGCAGCCCGAGGCCTTCCTGTTCGACGAGCCCCTGAGCAACCTGGACGCGGCGCTGCGCGCCCGCACCCGCGTGGAACTGGCCCGGCTGCACCAGCAGGTGCCCTCCACCATGGTGTTCGTCACTCACGACCAGATGGAAGCCATGACGCTGGCGACGCGGATCGTGGTGATGAACGCCGGGCGCATCGAGCAGGTCGGCACGCCGATCGAGGTGTACCGGCGGCCTGCCACCCGCTTCGTCGCGGGCTTCATCGGCACGCCGGCCATGAACTTCCTGCCTGTGGCCGCCGTGGAAGCGGAGGGTGCCCGGGCGACTGCGGTGCTGGCGGACGGCATGCGCGTTCCCACCGCCATCCCGGCCACGCGGCTGCCCGCCGGGCCGCTCACCCTGGGCGTGCGGGCGGAGCACGTGGTAGCGGGTCAGGGCAGTCCGGCTGTTGTCGAGGTGGTGGAGCATCTCGGCGAACGCACGCTGATCCATGCCCGGCTGCAGGATGGGTCCGCGCTGGTTTATGCCGAGCCCGGCGACTCCGCGCTGCGCGCGGGCGACGCGGCGACGCTGCAGGCAGACGGCTCGGCCGTGCACCTCTTCGACGGCGCCGGGCGGGCCTACCATGCAGGGCTGAATCCGTGAGCGGTGCAGCCGACGTGCTGGCGCCCGGGGCGGCGGCTCGGCCTGTGGCAGCCGCGAGTGCCGCGGGGGTCGGCCGGCCCTCTCTGCTGAACCTGCTGTTCGTGCTGCCCTACGTGATGCTGATGCTGGGCTTGGTCGCCGTGCCCGTGGGCTTCGGCCTTTGGCTGAGCTTCCAGGACTACGACATGCTGGGCGGCTGGAACGGCTCCGTGGGCCTGGCCAACTACGTCAACCTGCTGTCCGACCGCATCTTCCAAGGCGCTGTCCGCAACACCCTGCTGTTTGTGGCGATGACGGTGCCCGCCTTCGTGGGGCTTGGACTGTTCCTGGCGCTCGCGCTGAACGACGGCTTGCGACGCAGCGCCGTGCTGCGTTCGGTGTTCTTCGGCTCCTCCGTGCTGTCCGTCACGGTGGTCACGCTGATCTGGCGGCTGGTCTACATGCCAGAGCGGGGCCTGCTCGGCACCGTACTCGGTGCGTTCGGGCTGCCGGAGGTGAACTTGGTGGCGGACGAGCGGCTGGCGCTGCTCTCGGTCGTCATCGTGACGCTGTGGTGGATCATCGGCCTGCCCATGACCCTGTTCCTGGCCGCGCTGCAGCAGATCCCGCGCGAGATCTACGAGGCGGCGGCGCTGGACAATGCGGGCCGGGCGCGCACGCTGTGGTCCATCACCTTGCCGTCGCTGAAACGCACGATCCTGCTGGTGGCGGTGATCGAGGCAATCCTGCAGTTCCAGATCTTCGGGCAGGTCCTGCTGATCACCGGGGGCGGGCCGAACAACGCGTCCCGCCCGGTCGTGCAGTTCATCTACGAGGCGGGGTTCCGCGACTGGCAGCTCGGCTTTGCCGCCGCCGCGTCGCAGGTGCTGTTCCTGCTCATGCTGCTCGCCGCCCTGGGCCAGCTCTGGCTTGGGCGCCGGCAGGACCGGGGCTGACGGGGTGCACGGCCGCAGGACGCTCGGCGACCACCTCGTGCTGGCGGCCGTGGTGCTGCTCGCCGCCATCTGGGTGGCGCCGATCGCCTGGATCGTGGGCCTGTCATTCAAGCCGAACGACGAGCTGATGCGCAGCACGGGCCACCTGCTTTCGCCCCCGTTCACGCTGAAGAACTACGCCGACATCCTCGGCGCGTCCTCCGTGTTCGCTTGGATGCTGAACAGCGCCGTGGTGGCGGTGGGGCAGACCGTGCTCACCCTCGCGGTGGCGTCGGCAGCGGGATACGGGTTCGCCCGCACCAGCTTCCCGGGCAAGCCGGTGCTGTTCGCCCTGACCCTCGCGGCGTTCGCCGTGCCGGAACAGGCGATCATCGTGCCGCTGCACACGCTGTTCGCCGAGGCGGACCTGCACAACACCTACGCCGCCCTGATCCTGCCGCGTCTCGCCTTCCCGTTCGGGGTGCTGCTGATGACGCAGTACTTCAAGGCGATCCCGGCCGAGATCGAAGAAGCGGCGCTGCTGGACAACGCGTCGCGCTTCAAGGTGTTCTGGCGTATCGCCCTGCCGCTTTCCTTGCCGGCGCAGGCCACTTTGGGCATCTATACCTTTCTGCACGCCTGGAACGACTACTTCTGGCCGCTCGTCTCCGCCACCAAGCCGGAGATGTACACCCTCACCGTCGGGTTGGCCTCCATGCAGACCAACTTCGCGCAGACCGAGGGCATCGGCTTCCTGATGGCGCAGGCGGTGTTCGCCGGGCTGCCCGTGCTGGTCCTGTACTTGTTCTTTCAACGGCATATCGTCACCGCGGTGGCGGGCGGCGCTGCCAAGTAGGCGCGCGGGACGGCTACAACACGGGAGGACACGATGGCGACAAGGCTCGGCAAGGGCGTGCTGGCGGCGATGGCGGCGGGGCTTGCGGCGCTCGCCTCCCCCGCGGGCGCGCAGCCGAAGACGGAGATCACGCTTGCGCGGTTCTTCGGCAGTTGCGAGGCGGACTACGGCACCAACACCGACCTGTCCCGCGCCCGCGGGGAGTGCGGCGTCATCACCACCCTCGTCAACAAATTCAACGCGGAGAACAAGGAGGGCATCACCGTCAAGCCGCAGGTGATCGAGTGGGGGCCGTACTACCAGCAGCTCACGTCGCGCATCGCCGCGCGGGACATCCCGGCAATCGCGGTGATGCACACCGCGCAGATCGGCGACTTCATCCGCGCCCGCATCGTCGAGCCGGTCGATGCCGACCTCAAGGCGGCCGGGATCGAGCCTTCCGAGTTCACCCCCAACGCCCGCAACGGCGTGACCGTGGACGGCAAGGTCTACGCCCTGCCGTGGGACACGCATTCCTGGCTCTGGCACATCAACGTCGGCCTGTTCAAGCAGGCCGGGCTGGTGGACGAGGCGGGCGAGCCGCGCATTCCCAAAACCGTGGACGAGATGCTGGCCCAGGCCGCGCAGATGCGGGAGAAGACCGGCAAGCCCTACGCCGTCATGGCCACGACCGGCTCGGGCGACACCGCAAACGGGGCACGCAGCTTCTACTCCTGGCTCTACGACCAGGGGGGCAGCATCTTCCCCGGCGGCTTCGACAAGGCGGATCTCCGCACGCCCGAGGCGCTGGCCAGCTTCAGCGTGTTCGAGAAGCTCGCGCAGGCCAACGCGATCACCAAAGGGCTGGACCAGTCCGGCGCCATCGGCACCTTCATGAACGGGGGCGCCGCCGTGTGGTTCACCGGCACCTGGCGCATCGACGACATGCTGGCCGCCGCCGCCAAGCCTGGCTCGCCCTTGGCCGAGGGCTACACCGTGCGCGTCTTCCCCAGCCTGTTCACCAAGGAGTCGGTCTGGACGGACAACCATAGCTGGGTACTGCTGCGCGGCGGCAGCGCGAAGCCGGAGGTGCGCAAGGCGGCGCAGACCTTCCTCAAGTTTATGTGGGACAACAACCTGGCCTGGTCACGCGCCGGGCACCTGCCGGCTCGCGCCGCGGTGCTGGACGAGTACGCCAAGCTCCCCTTGCGCCAATATGTCGTGGGCATCCCGCAGATCGGCCGCTCCCTGCCGCACGAGGCGCGGCGGCAATTCGGCTTCCAGGCCATGATCGGTGAGGAGATCGTCAGCGTCATCAACGCCGGCAAGACGGCCCAGGCCGCCGCAGACGCGGCGCAGGAACGCAGTGAGCCACTGCTGCGCGGGCGCTGACCCAGCCTCTTCACGGAGAGAACAAAGCCATGCGCAAGTCCCGCGTGCTGCTCGACCGCGACTTCACCATCGGCACGACCGACCCGCGCCTGTTCGGCGCCTTTGTCGAGCACCTCGGCCGCTGCATCTACGGCGGGCTGTACGAGCCGGGGCACCCGACGGCGGACGCGCAAGGCTTCCGGCAGGACGTCATGGCCTTGGTGCGGGAGCTGGCGCCCACCATCATGCGCTATCCCGGCGGCAACTTCGTGTCCGGCTACCGCTGGGAGGACGGGGTCGGCCGGCAGGAGGCTCGCCCGCACCGGCTCGACTACGCCTGGCTCTCGACGGAGCCCAACCTGTTCGGCACCAACGAGTTCATCGACTGGTGCCGCATGGCGGGGATCGAACCCATGCTGGCGGTGAACCTAGGCACGCGCGGCGCGGAGGAGGCGGGGCGCTTCATCGAGTATTGCAATCACCCCGCCGGCACCGAGCTGTCCGACCTCCGCCGCGCCCACGGATGGGACGCGCCTCATGGCGTGCGCTTCTGGTGCCTGGGCAACGAGATGGACGGCTCCTGGCAGACCGGCGCTAAAACGGCCGAGGAATACGCCCGCGTCGCGGTGGAGACCGCGAAGGTCATGCGCTGGGTGGACCCGGGCATCGAACTGGCCGCCTGCGGCTCGTCGGGGCGCAACATGGGCAGCTTCGGCGAGTGGGAAACGACGGTGCTGGAGCACACCTTCGACTACGTCGAGTGGATCTCGCTGCACACTTACCTGAACGACTACGCGCAGGACACGCCGGCCTTCCTCGCCAGTCCCGACCTGATGGACCACTTCATCGAGGAGGTCGTCGCCATCGCCGATGCGGTGGCCGCGCGCCGGCGCTCGCGCAAGCGCATCATGCTTTCCTTTGACGAGTGGAACGTTTGGTATCGCACCCGGCGGCGCGAGGAAAACCGCACGGTGCCGGGCTGGCCTGTGGCGCCGCCGATCCTGGAAGAGCAATATACCATGAAGGACGCGTTGGCCTTCGGCGGCATGGTGATCTCGCTGCTGAACCATGCCGACCGGGTGCGCTGCGCCTGCCTGGCGCAACTCGTCAACGCCATCGCCCCGATCATGACCGAAACGGGCGGCCCGGCGTGGCGGCAGACCATCTTTTGGCCATTTGCGCACATGAGCAATCACGGGCGCGGCCAGGTCCTGCGTCCCCTGGTGGAGAGCGACGCCTATTCCGCGGCGTACCACGACCCGCGCGGGCCGAATGACCCCAAGATCCCGCTGCCGGAGGTGCCCTACCTCAAGGTTGCCGCGGTGCACACCGGAGGCCACGCATTGAGCCTGTTCCTGCTGAACCGGGGCCTCGACCAACCCACGCGGGTGGAGGTGGAAAGCCGCAGCTTCCCCGGGCTGCGCGTGGCAGCGGCTGAAACCCTGCATGACCACGACCTGGACGCCGCCAACACGCGAGACGCGCCGGACCGCATACGGCCGGCGCCGTTGCGGGAGGTGGCGGTGCGAAACCAGGTTCTCTCCGCCACGCTGCCGCCGGCGTCCTGGACGATGCTGAGGCTTGAACCTGACAGCTAAGTGTCACGTCTTGAACACGTCCCGCTGCCCCGCCGCCATCCCGCCCGCCTAACAAAGTGCCTGGCGAGCTTCTACCCCGACTGCGGGCAACCCACCGTTTGCAACAGAACCTCCGGTACAACTCGGTCCAGGATGCCAGGCTGCTGCCTGGCGGCACAGGTCCAACCCGGGTAGCAGGGGGCACGGCATCCCATCCCGGCACGCCTCAGACCACAGGACCCGCACGCGATGCCTGCCCACCTGCCCCGCAGAGCCGCAGCCGAGGCGCGCTACAGCGGGCTTCGCCTGGCAGCTCTGGCGCGGGCCGGAGACATATTCGCGCCGTCGTCCGCGCCGACTCCCGTCCGCTTTGCCACGATCGCTGCCGCAGCCCTGGATGCATGGCGCCGGCAATGGGCCGGGCACCCGGCCCGTTCGGTGGCGTGGCCCTGGGACGCCATGGTGTCCGATTACCGGCGCCACCACCCGTCCAGGTTCGAGCTGGCCGTCTGGAGCGGCGACGTCCTGTGCGGCCTTGCCGTCGGACGCACGGGCAACGCCTATTGCAGCGTCGAGTATCTTGAAGGCTCTCCCGTTGCCGGGCACCCCTCAAGGGCCAGGTGATCCCGGCGGGCCTGACCGCCTTGCTGGCCTATGCAGCCGTGCTGGGGAAAGGCGAGATGCGGCTGGTGGAGCCGTTCGCGCCCTTGGTCCCGGCGTATGAGGCTCGCGGGTTCTTGCTTGTGAAGCCAAGGGGCGAAAGACCACCCTGCGTCAGGAAGGTCCCATGAGCACGCGCGCACTCCGCCACCGCACCCCGTCCCGATCCGGCGCCGTCCCCCGGACGGAGACGCGCGTCGACGCCTCGGTGGCGCCGGCGCTGTCAAAGGCAGCCGCGGCGCGCCTGGCCCGCCTTGGGGTGACGGACATGCCGTGGCTTGGCCAGGGGCAGGATGCGATGCTGACCGGCCACGACGGCCCGGAGGTCAGCGGCCCGCCCCAGTATTCGGCCAACCACGTGAAGGGTCGCTGCCGCTCCAAGGGCTGAGTTGGGCAGGTTCGAAGGACCGCGGTTCGGATCTGAAAAACACTTGCGACCAAGCCCTGCCTGCGCCTGAAAAGCTGGGAGGACCAGCTCGGCGTGCGCGAGTTGGTGCGACTGTGGGCGAAGTAGGGCGGGAAACCGCCCCGCCGTTCGGGCTGGATCGGGCACGCTCGATCACCGAAGGGTGGAAGGACACGTTTCCGTGCCCGCTTCAGGTGCTCGCGCTGGCCTGCAGCGCGACCAAAGACTCCGCACGGCATCCACTGTGCGCCCGCCACCGGTACAAGGGGCCGCTTTGGCTCACGCTCAACTGGCTCGACACCGAACAGCTCCTCGCGCCAGTTCGTGCTGTCGGCCCTGCACGGGCTGCTGGCGGCCGAAGCGCCGATCAAAGACTACGACCTCAAGCTGACGCCGGCGCGGGCTGACGAATTGGTGCTCGACCCCGCGCACCTCGCCCGCAGCCTGGGCAGCCTGCGCTGCAACGCCGAGGGGGTATCGAGGTCTGCGTTGTGGGCGATGTGTTTTACGTCGAAACCGGCCGGCGGCTAATCCGAGCCGCGCAGTCACGATAGCCCTGCTGTCCGCCATTGAACGGATTTGTCTAATGTAGCGCGAACGAAAAGGAGGGCGACATGCCGCAGCACGAGCTCAACGGTCCCACGGTGCCCGGCATGGTCGCCCCCCGATGAGGACGATCGATGATTTTCTCATCGACCAGGTATGCCAGCCGGTCGTGGATCGACTGCCCGGAAGCCCTGCCCCTGCGCTCGTGGGCCAGCAATTCATCTTGGCAGCCGCCGCCGTCTGCAGCGTCGCCCTGGTCCTCATCTGGCGGTCCGTGGAGGTGCCATGGGCCATAGGGTTCGGCATCGCCGCCGTCGGCACATCGATTCACAGGGCTTTCGAGGCGGGCAAGGGAACAGCAGGGGTAGGCGTCGCGCCCGTGTCCCGCCTCCGAGACTTTCCCCAGCGAATGCTGAACCTGGCGTTCGCGGTCGTGCTCGTCGCCCTCGCTCCTGTCCATGGAGAATGGCTGCTTGCCCTGTCTCAGGCGCTCCTGGCATCCGGGCTATACGCGGCGGCCTGCCGGCGTCCGCCACCGCGCACCAAGGCGGCCGTCGCGAACAGCCGGCATGTCCCAGCAGCCGAGACTGCCTTGACCGGCTGAACATCCACCAGACGCTTCAACGAGTGCTTGCAGAATTAAGGTTTTTGTGTTCATGTATTGACACGGTAGGGGGCGATGGTGCCCCGGCCGAGCAAGGAAGGTTTCTCTCATGGACGTCCCCATTCTACCGGACCAGCCGCATACCTACCCATTCGACCTGACGTTCGGTCCGGCGCACGAGGCCGTGCAGTTGTTGGCCGACGTGGCAAACGGCACCTACCCTGACACTCACGCCTCCCGCGCCCGCGCAGTGGTTGAGGCTTGGCACAAAAGCTTGGCCACACCTGCGCAGGCCGCTGCCGTCGAGATGAATGACGAGCTGGAGGTAGACGACGAGGGCGCCTGCGTCAGCCTGGGTGGCAAAGGGTTCTTCATCCAGACCTGGACCTGGATCGATTACGACAACCACCCTGGGTTAGATCCGGAGCGTGACGGGAAGGCTGCCGGGGATGATGCTTCCTCCACCCCGCCCACAGCGAACTAGGTCACACGACGGCTTAGTTCGCGTCGCTGCCGGCCGCGTTCACGCGGCCGGCAATGCCTGGGGCGATTGTGCCCCGGCAGTGGAGGGCATCGGTATGCAGCACACCGACAATGAACCCGCAGGCGCGGAAGCGGTGCAAACTTTTCCGAATGCCGTTGGCGTGGCCGGCGACCCCTGGGCCGGGTGCGAGGAGCGCGCCGTGGTGCGCGTCACCCTCGTGGACGGAACGATTTTGACAGGCGGCTACACGGGCCGGGCGGGGATGCACTTCCTCCATCTGACAGGCCGCGACCAGCCGCTCGGCGGCACGGTGAGCGGCCCCTCCTACCGGGCGCGCGACGTGCGTGCCGTGCAGATCGTCCGCTCGCGGTCCGAAGTGATGGAGGACGCCGAGACTCGGCTGTTCGGGGAGCGCGTGCCGGGCCGGGAGCCGGTCACGCGCGACGACCACGAGCACCGCCTGCAGGCCCTCGCCCGCGCTGCTGCTGCCGGTGCGGAGCGGGATTGGCAGCGCGAGATGCAGGTCAGGCGGCAGTTCGACCGCCTGGCCGATCGCATCCAGCTCGCCGCCGGCAAGCGCGCCTGGCTGATCGCCGCCGCCAAGTGGGGGCGCCGCTCGAACGCCCCACCGACGATGGCCGACGTCTGGATCCAGGATGTCGCCTCGCCGTCATGCTTCGCCCGGCCGCGGCCGCAGGACTTCGATCCCGACCCGGTGGCGCGCCGCCGCCGGGTGCCGCTCCCCGAGCGCGTCCGCCTGGACCCGCGCTCGATCCCGAACATGCTGCGCGCCCTGCGCGACGCGGCCCTGAAGGCACGAATCACCCGGCTGGGCGATCCCCAGCACGACCGGGGGCACATCCAGGTGGACATGCCGATGAAGGGCAGGAGCCGCTTCGTGGTCATGGGCGCGCGCGACGACACCGGGCGCATGGTGTGGCGGCTGCTCTGGGATGGCAACGATGGGGAGGCTGGGCGCCGGCGACACCGGATTGCCCTCGCTTCCGACGCCTACTCCCGGCTGATCGAGGTCGTCGCCCGAGGACGGGTGCGGGCACCAGGCGACCGAGGCGACGGCGCGCACGGCCGTGCCGGGATCGCCCCAGCCACTCCGTCCGCTCGCGCGCTTCGCCCTACCTTGCCAGGAGGCCCCATGCGCTTGATCGTCCTGTTCCTTGCCGCCGCCTCGATGCCTTTCGCGGCGGGCGCGCAGCCTGTGCCGCCACCGGCGCCCGCTTGCTTGTCCGTTGCCGAGCTCGAAGCGTTGCTTTCCGAGAACCGCCCACTGGCCGCGGCATTCTGCGAGCGCGGCGACGTGCGCGCGCAGGAGCGCGTGCGAACCTTGCTCCAGCTGCTGCGGCACGATGGCGTGGTGTCGGCAGGAACAACTCCCTGATCCCTTGCGAACGGTCCGATGCCGACCTTCGATTTGCGCACCGGCTGTTCGGCGGACGAGGCACCCAGGCCCCGGAGTTACAAACAACAGTGTCGGGGGCGATCGTGCCCCTGACCGGGAGAAAGAAGATGCACCACCACCAGCTTCCCTCGCCCCTCACCCGCGGCGGCCCCCTGCCAGAAGGCGCCGCTTGGGACGCGATCCACGGCCTCCTGGGACAGGTGGCTGCCCCGCGGCTCC
>CALMAB010000510.1 GCA_937858325.1 uncultured Acetobacteraceae bacterium | reverse complement strand
GGCGCGGGCCTGCACCGCCACGACCACCGTGCCGGACACGGGCCAGCAGCTGCTTGGCTTCAGGCCGCGTCAGGCCGAGGTTGGCGATGTCATGAAGATCGCGCGGCCGGCTGATCCCCATCAGGTCGATGCTGCGTCCCCGAGTGTCAGCTCCCGTCTCAACCAGCGGCAGCACCAACCCCACCCACGCTCTCCCAGCCCGCCTCGCCCAAGCTGGTCATACCGTTTCCGTCCACATCCCCCAACGTCTGGACAGTCCCGCCTCATGCTCCGGCGGCTCAGCACACGGTCGCGTGCCGCTCCTTGATGGTTTCCAGCACCCGGTCGGGGTCCTCGCCCCACCAGCGGCGGGACAGCAGCTCGCACTCCAGGGCGCCGCGGTAGCCGGCGGCCTCGGCCATGGCGCGGACGGCGGGGATGTCGATCACGCCGTCCCCCATCATGCCGCGGTCGAACACCAGGTCGGTCGTCGGGACCAGCCAGTCGCACACGTGGAAGCCGGCGATGCGGCTGCCGGCGCGGGCCATCTGGCGGTCGAGGTCGGGGTCCCACCAGACGTGATACACGTCCACGGCGACGCCCATGCCCGGCCCCAGCGCGTCGCACAGGTCCAGCGCCTGGCCCAGCGTGGACAGCACGCTGCGGTCGGCGCAGGTCCCGGGGTGGAGCGGCTCCAGGCCGAGCACGACGCCGGCGTCCCGGGCATAGGGCAGGATCTCCGCCAGCCCGTCCCGCACCATCGCCCGGGCACCCGGCAGGTCGCGCGACCCCGGGGGCAGCCCGCCGCAGACCATCACCAGGCAGGCGGCGCCGATGGCCTGCGCCTCGTCGATGGCCCGGCGGTTGTCCGCGATGGCGGCGCGGCGCCCGGCCGCGTCGTTCGCGGGGAACATGCCGCCCCGGCACAGGCCCGACACGTGCAGCCCGGCGTCGCGGATTTGCCGGGCCGCCCGTTCCACGCCCATCGCCTGCAGCACGTCCCGCCAAGGGGAGATGCCGGGGATGCCGTGCCGCGCGCAGCCCTCGATGCACTCGGCCAGGCCCCATCGCTCCTTGACCGTGACGGTGTTGAGCGACAGCGGCCCGATCGCCCGGGCCGTCATTACGCCACCCCGTGCACGGCGAGCAGCGAGCGCATCCGGCTCACGGCCCGGTCCGGGTCGGCGAGCAGCCCGGCTGCGTCGGCGCGCCGGAACAGCTCGGCGAAGTGCTGGATGGACCGCGCCGACTGCTGCCCGCCGACCATGACGAAGTGGTCCTGGTGCCCGTTCAACCAGGCCATGAACACGACGCCCGTCTTGTAGAAGCGTGTCGGCACCTGAAAGATGTGGCGCGACAGCGGCACCGTCGGCGCCAGGATGTCGTGGAACGTCGCAAGGTCGTCGTGCTGCAAGGCGGCAAGCGCGCCGCCCACCGCAGGCGCGATGGGGTCGAAGATGCCCAGCAGGGCGTCGGAGTGTCCCTGCCCGTCGCCGGCGATCATCGTGGCATAGTTGAAGTCGTCCCCCGTGTACATTCGCACGCCCCGGGGCAGGCGGCGGCGCATGGCGACCTCCTTTGTGTCGTCAAGCAGGGAGATTTTCACCCCGTCCACCTTGTCCGCGTGGTCGCGGATGACGGCGAGCGCGGTGTCCATCGCCGCCATGTGGTCGTGGCTGCCCCAGTAGCCGTCCAGCGCCGGGTCGAACATCTCGCCGAGCCAGTGGATGATCACGGGCTGCCGCACCCCGGACAGGACGCGAGCATACACCCGCTCGTAGTCGGCCGGCGACCGCGCCGCGCGGGCCAGGGCGCGGGAGGCCATCAGGATGATGCGCCCGCCCATGGCTTCCACGGCCTCGCACTGCTCCTCGTAGGCGCGGATCACGTCGTCGATGGTCACATCCGGGCCGGGGTCGAGGTGGTCGGTGCCGGCGCCGCTCGCCATGGTGGCGCCGGGCACGTCCCGCATGGCGTCCAGGCTGTGCCGGATCAGGGCCTTGGCGCCTTTCCAATCCAAGCCCATCCCGCGCTGGGCCGTGTCCATCGCCTCCGCGACGCCCAGGCCCAGGGACCAAAGGTATCGGCGGAACGCGACCGTCCGTTCCCAGTCGATGACCGGCGCGACCCAGGGGTCCTGCTCGGCGAGCGGGTCGATGACGACGTGGGCCGCGGCGTAGGCCACGCGGGGGAAGGGCGGCACCGCGTGGGCGAACTGCCGGGGCGCGCTGGTGGCGAAGGGCGCGAGCGTGCCCTCGTTGGTGGGCAGCGTGATCGTCGGCATGGCCTAGACCTCCAGGGTCGGCAGATCGACCCAGCGGCGCTCCGCCCAGGATTGCAGCCCGGCCTCGGCCAACTGCACGCCCTTGGCGGCGGACAGCAGGCTCCAAGGAAACTCCTTCACCTCGCCGGCGACGTGGCGCAGGAACAGCTCCCACTGCGCGCGAAACCCGTTCGGGTAGTCCTGCGTGTCGGGGATTTCCTCCCAGCCCTGGAAGAAGTTGATCGGCTGCGGCGTGTCGGGGCTCCACACCGGCTTGGGCGTGTTCACCCGGCTCTGCGTCCAGCACTTCATCAGCCCGGCGACCACGCTGCCATGCGTGCCGTCCACGTGGAAGGTCACGAGGTCGTCGCGCCGCACGCGGGTGGCCCAGGAGGAGTTGATCTGCGCGATGATGCCGCCCTCCAGCTCGAAGGTGGCGTAGGCGGCGTCGTCGGCGTCGGCCTGGTAAGGCTGGCCGCGCTCGTCCCAGCGCGTCGGGATGTGCGTCGCGCCGAGGCAGGACACGGCTTTCGTTTCACCGAAGGTGTTGTCGAGCACGTAGCGCCAATGGCAGAGCATGTCGAGGATCATGCCGCCGCCCTCGGCCTTCTTGTAGTTCCAGGACGGGCGCTGGGCCGGCTGCAGGTCGCCCTCGAACACCCAGTAGCCGAACTCGCCGCGGACCGACAGGATGCGGCCGAGAAAGCCGCTGTCGATCGCCATCTTGAGCTTTTTCAGGCCCGGCAGGAACAGCTTGTCCTGCACCGCGCCGTTCTTCACGCCGGCCTGCTTGGCGAGCCGCGCCACCTCCAGCGCGTCCTGCAGGTTGTCGGCGGTCGGCTTCTCGCAATACACGTGCTTGCCTGCCGCGATCGCGCGGCGCAGCAGGGACGCCCGCATCTGGGTGGTGCCGGCGTCGAAGAAGATTTCGTCCTCCGGGTTGGCCAGCGCCGCATCCACATCGGTGCCGACGCGCTCCACGCCGTGCCGGTGCGCCAGCTCCTCCACCTTCTCCCGGTTGCGGCCGATGATGATCGGGTCGAGCACCAGCCGGTCGCCGTTGCGCAGCACGATGCCGTTGTCGGCGCGGACCGCCGCGACGGAACGGATGAGGTGCTGGTTCATGCCCATCCGCCCGGTCACGCCGTGCATGATGATCCCGATGCGACGTTCTGCCATGACTGACTCCTCCCTGGGTCGCCGGCACGCTGCCGAGCCGGCCATGTAAATAACTGGTTGGTTACTTATTGGCCGTGCAGGCGTCTGTCAAGGAAAAGGTCGCCACGGGGGGTCAGGGCCGGAGGTAGCCCAGGACCACGTCCACGCAATGCGCCTCGCGCGCGGCCAACGCCTTTTTCGTGGTGAGGCCCGAGCCGAAGATCGTGGACAGCGTGTGGCTGTTGGCGACGTAGAAGTGACCGATGCCGACCAGCGTGATGTAGAGCTGCATGGGATCGACGCCCCGGCGGAACGCGCCCTCCGCCTCGCCGCGCGCCAGCACGGCGCGGAGCGTGTCCAGCAACGGGGTGTAGAGCGCCTGCACCTCCTCGCTGCGCTTGAGGTGGGCGGCGCGGTTCAGGTTCTCGTCGTTGAGCAGGGCGACGAACTCGGGGTGCGCCGCCGTGTAGCGCAGGTTGAACGAGACCAGCTTGGCCATCGCGTCCCGAGGCGGCAGCGCCTGGACGTCCAGGGCGTGCTCCCGGTCGCGCTTGGCGGTGTAGGCCTGCTCCAGCACGGACAGCCAAAGGTCCTCCTTGCTGCCGTAGTAGGCGTAGATCATCCGCTTGTTGGCGTCCGCGCGCGCGGCGATCTCGTCCACCCGCGCGCCGGCCAGGCCCTTCTCCGCGAACTCGGCCAGGGCTGCTTCCAGGATGCGTCGGCGCGTCGCGTCGGCGCGGCCATCCAGTTTTCGGGCGATTGGGTGGGTGTCTGGCATGCAGCCTCCTACGGCGGCGCTCACTCTAGTGTCGCCGGGTCCACGCCGGCAACCAGCAAAATAAGTAACTGGATGGTTATTTTTGCTTGGCTTCCGCAAGGCGGGATGACAGATTGCCCGTGATCCCCGCCGGGCAAACCCGGCGCAGCGGCATCGAGGAACGTCCGGAGACGAATATGCAAAGCAGAGCACAGCAGTACCACGTCGTCCTCGCCTGCTTCCTGGGCTGGACGATTGATGCGTTCGACTTCTTCATCATGATCTTCGTGATCGGCGACATCGCGCGCGAGTTTGGCGCGTCCATCACGACCATCAGCTGGGCCATCACCCTGACGCTGGGGCTTCGCGTCATCGGCTCGCTGCTGTTCGGCCGCTTTGCCGACAAGTACGGGCGCAAGCCCGCCCTGATCGCGAACGTCCTGATCTTCTCGGCGCTTGAGGTCGCGTCGGGGTTCGCGCCGACGCTGACGGTGTTCCTGGTGCTGCGCGCGCTTTACGGCATAGCCAGGGGCGGGGAATGGGGCGTGGGCGCGTCGCTGACCATGGACAGCATCCCGCAGCACTGGCGCGGCATCGTGTCCGGCATCCTGCAGTCCGGCTATTCCTTCGGCTACCTGCTCGCGGCGCTGCTCTACGGCGTGGGCTTCGGCGCGCTCGGCTGGCGCGGGATGTTCATCATCGCCGTCGTGCCGGCGCTGCTGGTGCTCTACATACGCCGCGTCGTGCCGGAAAGCCCGGACTGGCAGCGCCAGCAGGCGCTCGCCAGGGCCGCCCGCCGCACGACGTTCGGCCAATCCTTCGGCGAGCACTGGCGGCTGTATGTTTACGCGATCCTGCTGATGGCGGCGGCGGCCACCTTCAGCCACGGCACCCAGGACCTTTACCCGATGTTCCTGCGCGAGCAGCACGGGCTGGCCGTGCACCAGGTGTCGGTGATCGCCATCATCTACAACGTCGGCGCAATCCTCGGCTCCGTCAGTGGCGGCTCGCTGTCCCAGGTGCTCGGCCGGCGGCGGGCGCTGGCGCTCGCCGCGCTTGCCGGCCTGGGCTTGATGCCGTTCTGGGCCACCGCGTCCGGCGTGGTGGCGATTACCGCCACGGCGTTCGCCATGCAGTTCCTGGTGCAGTGCATGTTCGGCGTGATGCCGGCCCACCTGAACGAGATCTCGCCGCCCGAGGTGCGCGCCACGTTCCCGGGCTTCACCTATCAGTTCGGCAACATGCTCGCCGCGGGCAACGCGACGATCCAGGCCGCCTTGGCCGGGTATCTCGGCAACGGCTACGGGGTGGCGCTCGCCGCCGTGGCCGGTGTCGGCGCGCTGGTGTTCTGCGTGCTGACGTTGTTCGGCGTGGAAGGGAAGAGCGTCGTCATGGACGGGGCCGAGCAGGAGGTCCCGCGCGAGCGCCCGGACGCCGCCGCCTACGACGGCACGGCGTCTCACGCCTGATGCGGGACCTGGGATGGGAAGAGGTCAGAACATCGACACCAGCGTGACGCCGCCGACGGCCAAGGCCGCGCCGAGCAGGCGTGGCCAGGTCGCGTTTCGCACGGGCAGTCCCATCAGCCCGAACTGGTCGAACACGATCGAAAGGGTCACGGCGAGCACCAGCACCGTCACGGTGAACCCGCCGGAGCCGATCTTCTGCGTGCTGATGGCCGCCGCGAGCGTGAAGGTGAGGTTGGCCAGCCCGCCTACGAACGCCCACCACGGCAACACGCCGAGCTTGCCGCCGAGGCCGCGAAACGACACGCCGAACAGGGCCGCAACCGCCACGCCGGCGAGCAACCCGGTCACCGCCACCGCGTAGATCACCAGGCCAGCGGCCAGCGGCTGTCCAGCACCCTTGTTCAGCGCCGCGTTGGAGGCGGACTGGATCGGGTTGCTGAGGCCCGCGAGCACGGCCAAGCCGTAGAACAGGAACTTCATCACCGGCTCACTCGTCCAAGGCGGGGCCGCGGAACGCGTCGCGGCCGGGCACGGCGGACAGGGACACCGGCCGCCCGCTGCGGGCGGGTTGATAGATGGCTTCCATCAGCACGTGGTCCTGCACCCCTTCCTCGCCGGGCGTCCGGGGCCGCCTCCCCGTTTGTATGCAGTCCGTGAAATGGTCCAGCTCCAGGGCGAACTGGTTCGCGTGGGCGATGACGGGGCTTTCCATGGCCTCCTCGTCGCCGACCCGGCGCGCGATGCGCAGCGACTGGCCGCGGTAGGCGAACGCGTTGCCGACATCGAGCCAGGCCTCGCCGAGGCGGACGCGCATGTCCCTCGACTCGTGCGCGGTGTAGCTGGCGGAGCATTGCGCGATCGTGCCGGACGGGAAGCGCAGCATGAAGGCGACCGTGTCCTCCACCGTCGCGAAGCGCTCGTCGCCGGGCGGGTTCCAGATGCGGGCGAACACCTCCACCGGGTCTTCCCCGGTGTAGGCGCGCGCACCGTTCAGGCAGTAAAGGCCGATGTCGGGCAGCGCGCCGCCGCCGGCCAGCGCCGCTCGCAGCCGCCACTGCTCGGCCGGCCCCTGCACCTGCGTGTTGCACGCCTCGATGATGCGTGCCGTCCCGTACCGCCCCGACCGCACCAGCGCGATGGCGCGGCGGTTGTAAGGCTCGTACTGGCAGCGGTAGGCCACCATCAGCTTGACGCCGGCCCGGTCGCAGGCGACCACCATCTCCCGCGCCTCGGCCGCCGTGTTGGCCATCGGCTTCTCGCACAGCACGTGCTTGCCGGCCTCCGCCGCCGCCAGGACGTGCTCGCGATGCATCCCGTTGGGGGTCACGACGTAAACGGCCGCGACCTCCGGGTTCCCGGCCAGGCGGTGCCACTCGTCATAGGAGTAGATGCAGTCCGGCCGCACGCCGTACTGCGCCGCGACGACGCGAGCCTTGTCGGGCGAGTTGGAAAGGAGCGCTGCGACCCGCGCCTTCTTGGCCCCGCCGAAAGCGGGCAGGATCTCCCCGAGGCTCAGGCGCCCGAGGCCAGCGCCCGCGTCGTTTTCCCGAACTGGACGGGTGAGGCCGACCGCCCGGCCCACGTCGATGGCGTTCGGCTCCTTGCCTTCCATGATGCCTCCGCGCA
>CALMAB010000509.1 GCA_937858325.1 uncultured Acetobacteraceae bacterium | reverse complement strand
CGCCTACCGCGCATGGGAGCAGAAGATCGCCGTCGCGCAGACCGCGGCCAAAGGCCTCGTGGGATACCGTTTCGAGCCTCCCATCCCGGGCGTCCAGGCCGATTGGCTGACCATTTTGCGCTTCGACACGCAGGAGAACCTGCAGGCGTGGCTCGACTCTCCCACCCGTCGGCAGATCCTCGCGGAGGCTGAGCCGCTGACGGAGGGGTTTGACTACCGCATCACCCGGTCCGGGTTTGACCAGTGGTTCCCGGTCGCCGCGGCCAGCGGGAGCGCGCCGCCGGTTTGGAAGCAGAACATGGTCGTTCTGCTCATGCTGTTCCCGGTGGTGTTCCTGTTCGGCCATTTCGTGCAGGTGCCGATCCTGCAGGTGCGCATGGGCATCCCGTTTGCCGTGGCGCTGCTGGTCGGCAACGCCGTGAGCATCGCGTTGCTCAACGGGCTGGTCCCCTGGGCGAGCAACCGCTTCGCCTGGTGGCTTTCACCCGCTTCGGCGGCGTCCAACCTCCGCACTGTCACCGGCGCGGCCACCATCGGGTTCACCCTCGTCGTGCTGGCGGTCATGTTCCGGCAATTGGGCTGACGCGGTGGTCGTCAAGCCAACACGCAGCCGTTCAACTTCGTAAAGGAACCCTGTCATGCCGATGGAACTGTACAGCTCAGAGGCATTCGTCCGCGACATCGTGAACGCGGTCAGCAAGTCCGAGGGCAAGCCGCTGAACATCGGCGGCAGCCGCCACCATGGCATCGACCGCGGCTACGCGTTCCAGTTGATAAGCGAGGCGAAGAAGGCGGTCGAAGGCAGCTTTGGGTCCGCACCCAGCCCAGCAAGCAAGGCCGCTGCTGCACGCACCGCGGCGATCAAGAAGCTCATGGCGAAGACTGAGGTTCAGGATGCCCCGGCCAAGCCCCGGCGTTCCCCGCCACCGAAGAAGCCGCGTCCTTCGCCGGTGTGACGTCGCCAGGGCGGTTCGCCCCAAACGGATGGGGGGAGGGCGCCCCCTTATGCCCCCGATACGGCCCCGTCAGCTGCCCGGCTTTGCCCCCGCTTTGAGCATTCGGAACGCGTGCACGATCCCGTCCGCACGCGCCAGCTCCGGATCGTGCGCCAAAGGGCGGCAGGTGTCGGGCGCAGTCGTTTCGGCGAACGCTTCGAGCGCCTCGGCCTCGGCATGGGACAGCGCCGCAGTGGCGAGGTCCTGGCCCGGCACGCGCTTCAGCGTCTCGTCGTCGGGCTGCGGGGCGCGGGTCGCGTCCATCACGGCCGCGCGGCGCAGGTCCAACGACCAAGCCTCGTCGCGCATCCCGCACAGCGGCGCAAGCGTCGCCACGGTGCCCAGGCGCACGGCGTCCTCAAGGGCGGCCTGGCTCGGGCCGGACGCGGCCTGGCTCCAGGACGGCCAGCAGGCCAGGCACGCCGCCGCCAGCATGATCCGGTCAAGCATGGCGCATCCTCCACGCGCCGGAGCCGCGGCGCAAGGCGCCCTTCCTCGGCCGGGGGCGTTGACAGCACTCGGCGTTGACAGCACCGGGCGGCCCGGCGCTTCATCTCGGCAAGAAGCCTGCCCCGGAGGACGCCCGACGACACGCACGCTGGCCGGCGCGCTCGCCCTGATCCTCGCCGCCGCGGTGCCGGCTGCGGCCCAGTCGCCCGCGGCGCCGCAAATCCGGTTCGACGCCGACGCCGACTTCCTGAAGCTGCCGGACAACCTTTATCTCGGCGAGACCGCGGGGGTCGCCGTGAACGCGCAGGGCCACGTGTTCGTGTTTTCCCGCGGCAGCACGGCCGGCCCGGCCTATGCCGCGGCGGCCGCGCAGCTGCTGGAGTTCGGGCCAGACGGCGCCTTCATCCGGGAGATCGGCAAGAACCTGTATGCCTGGTCGTTCGCGCACACCGTCCGGGTGGACCCGGACGGCAACGTGTGGGCGGCCGACAAGGGGTCGGACATGGTGATCCGCTTCAACCCGCAGGGCCGGGTGACAATGGTGTTCGGTCGCAAGCAGGAAGCGTCGGACGAGGACACTGAGCCGCTGAAGCACCCGAAGCCGCCGCTGCCGCCCATCGACGGCCTGTTCCGCCAGGTCACCGACATCGCCTGGGACAGCCACGGCAACGGCTACATCAGCGACGGCTACATCAACGCGCGGGTGGCCAAGGTGTCGCCGACCGGCGAATGGCTCGCCTCCTTCGGCAGTCCCGGCAGCGGACCCGGCCAGCTCAACACGCCGCACAGCATCGCCACCGACGCAGAGGACCGGATCTACGTCGCCGACCGCGGCAACCGCCGCATCCAGGTGTTCGACACGGGCGGCAAGCTGCTGCGGCAGATCACCATCGACGTGCCGTTCGACCCGAACGCGAAGCCGGCAATCGGCAACAAGCCGGACCAGAACCCGCCTGTTGGCACGGCGCAGACCATGGTCGCCGGGTCGCCCTGGGCGCTGTGCGTCACCCCGCCGCCCAACCAGGTGCTGTATGCTTCGGACGCGTATCCCGGCCGTATCTACAAGCTGTCGCTGGACGGCAAGGTGCTCGGCGTGCTGGGCGGGGCCGGCAAGCAGCCGGGGCAGTTCGGCTGGATACACGAGATCGCCTGTCCCTCGGAGAACACGCTGTTCGTGGCGGAATTGCTGAACTGGCGGGTGCAGAAGCTCACCCTGCACCCGTGACCCTGCCCGGCCGCTGGTGTTTAGCCCGGCGTGTCCAGGCCGCCTCCGTCCATGAAGCGCCGCAGCCAATCGGCCGCCCGGCCGCCATCCTCCGGCTGCAGCAAGGACAGCAGCGCCGGGGCAGCGAGCGGGCCGTAAACGTCGCGCTGCGCCTCGATCAGGGCAGCGGAAAAGGCGGGGCTGAACTCCGGGTGGCCCTGCACCGACACCGTGTTGTCGTCGTAGCCGATCGAGGCGAACGGCGTGAACTCGCTGGCGGCGAGCACCCGCGCGCCGGGCGGAAGCGCCACGACCTGGTCCTGGTGGAAGGCCGGGATCGCGAACGCCAACGGCTCGCGCATTTCGGGCGGCGGCTCGACGATCTCGTAGCGGTGCACGCCGAGCGCCCAGCCCTTGGGCGATCTCGCGACCTCGCCGCCGAACGCCTGGGCCATCGCCTGATGACCGAAGCAGATGC
>CALMAB010000508.1:228-8194 GCA_937858325.1 uncultured Acetobacteraceae bacterium | reverse complement strand
GCTCTCGCTGCTCTATGCCCGAAGCTTCACGACCGTGCTCATCGCGCAGTTCGTCGCCGCGGCCGGCGGCACCTTGGTGCTGCCCGCGCTGACCTCGCTGACGCTGGGCATTGTCGGCAAGACGACCTTTCCGCGCCAGCAGGGGCGCAACCAGGCGTTCAACCATGCCGGCATCGTCGCCGCCGCGCTGCTGGTGGGCGGGGGCACGCGGCTGCTGGGGGCCGGCGCCGCGTTCTTGGTGCTGGGCGGCATGGCTCTTGCCGCGATCATCGCCATCGCGACCACCCCGGCAAACGCCTGGAACGGCCGGCGCGCCCATGGCTGGCAGGAGGACGAACCGGACGAGGCCGACCGCCGCCACCCGTTGCTGGGGGTGCTCGCGAACCACCGGCTGCTGCTGCTCGGAACGGCGTTGGCCCTGTTCAACCTGGGCAACGGCGGAATGCTCTCCTTGGTCGGCCAGCGGCTGGTGGCCAACGGCGCCGACGCCACGAGCTGGACGGCCGCCTACGTCATCGTGGCGCAGCTGACGATGATCCCGGTGGCGCTTTGGGCCGGGTCGCAGGCCGACAAGCGATGGGGCCGCTTCCTGCTGCTGATCGCCTGCAGCGCGTTCCTGGTGCGCGTGGCCTTGTCGGCTTTTGTCGACTTTCCACCTTGGCTGATCCCGGCGGAACTGCTGGACGGCTTGGCGTCTGGCCTGCTCGGCGTCGCCGTTCCGGTGCTGGTCGCCGACCTGACCTGGGGCAGCGGCCACACCCAAACGGCGCTGGGCACGGTCAGCGCGCTGCAAGGGGTCGGCGGCGCGCTGTCGGGCGTGTTCGGGGGCACGTTGGTCGGTTGGCTGGGCTGGACCGGCGCGTTCCTTGGGCTTGCCGTTCCCGGGGCGGTCGCCTTCGCCCTGGCGCTCTGGCTCGCAAAGGCCGCGGCGGACAAAGCGGATGCGGCACCGCACTTGCAAAACAGCCAGGCACGGTGATCGGCGGCCTGACCCGCCTCCGCCCGCCCGCTGTCAGAGATCCAAGCTTTGCGGAAGGATCACGAGGTCGCGGATCGTGATGTTCCGCGGCCGGGTGAGCATGAACAGCACGGCGGCTGCCACCTCCTGCGGCTGCATGAGGCTTCCAGAGGCCAAGGCGTCGTCGAGCTTCGCCTTGGGCCAGTCGCTCAGCAAGGCGGTCACCACGGGGCCGGGTGCGACGGCACCGACGCGGATGCCGTGCTTGGCGACCTGCCGCCGGAGCGTGTGCACGAACGCCTGGACCGCGTGCTTCGAGGCCGTGTAAACCGGCTCCACGACCACCGGAACGAAGCCGGCCACCGAGCTGGTCACGATGATGTCGCCGGTCCCGCGCTCGACCATGTGCGGCAGCACGGCGTGGATGGACCGGAACGCGGCGTTGATGTTCAGGTTCAACATGCGGTCCCAAGCGTCAGGATCGCCGTCCACGACGTCGCCCCCGACATAGGATCCCGCGTTGGCGTGGAAGATGTCCAGCTGCCCGGCGCGCTCCAAGATCTGCGGCATCATGCCGGCGACGCTCTTGGGATCGAGGAGGTTGACCACCAGGGGAATTGCCCCGGGTCCCAGCTCCGCGCAGGCCTCCCTCAGCTTCTCCTCGGCGTAGTCCACGAGCACGACCCGGGCGCCGGCCGCGAGCATGGCCCGGGCGCATTCAAAGCCGATGCCCGACGCGGCGCCGGTGATCGCCGCGACCTTGCCCGACAGTTCCTGGCCCATCTCAGCTCTCCATCCCGATCAAGTGGTGGCGTGCGCGGCGCAGACCGCGCTCAGGCGCGGCCATGGGACACGCGCGACCGCCGCGCCAGGCTGTCCACGATCACCGCGATGGCCAGCACGGCGCCGGTGATCATGTAGCGGAGCGAGGACGACAGATCGAGCAGCGTCAGCCCGCTCGCGATGGACTGGATCACGATGATGCCGAGCAGCGCCGAGTAGGCGCTGCCGCGCCCGCCAAACAGGCTGGTGCCGCCGATCACCGCGGCGGCGATGGCGTTCAGGTTGACGTCCCCGGTGCCGGCCTGCTGGCTCGCGGAGGCAAGGCGGGCGGCCGACAGCACCCCGCCGAGCGCCGCAAGCGTCGAGCACAGCACGAAGGCACTCATGTAGATGCCGCGCACGTTGATGCCGGAACGGCGCGCGGCTTCCCGGTTCCCGCCCACCGCCGTCATCGAGCGGCCCCACTTGGTCCGCTTGAGCGCGTAGTCCATGGCCACCACGAGGCCGACGAACAGGCCGAACATCCAGGGGATGCCGCGGTCCTGGTTGAGGTAGAAGGCGACGAGTTCGAGGGCCACCGTGAAGGCGAGCGCGCGGGCCACGATCCCGGCCAGCGAAGGCGGCGTCAGGCCGGCCGCGCGGCGCCGGGCAGCCGTGCTGTAGCCGGTCGCGAAGATGGCGACGCCCGCGGCCAGCACCAGCGCGTAGGACACGAAGGCCGGCATGACCAGCGTCTGGCCGAGGACCACGAGCGCCGAGTCATAAGGCAGGTTGATCGAGCCGGTCGAGCCGAGGATGTAGAGCTGCATCCCCAGCACGGCGAGCAGGCCCGCAAGGGTGGAAACGAAGCTCGGCATTCCCAGGCGGTTGAACAGCGCGGCGTAAACCACGCCGAACACGGCGCCGACCGCGAGCGCCGCCAGGATCGCGATCACGACGGGCACGCCGGCGTTCACCCAAAGCACGCCGACGATGGCCGAAGCGAAGCCGCTGACCGAGCCGACCGACAGGTCGATCTCGCCGACCATCAGGATGCAGACGATGCCGAGCGAGATCACGCCCACCGTGGACGAGTCGAACAGCAGGTTGACGAGGTTGCTGCTCGACAGGAAGACGGGGTTGAGGCTTTGGAACACCGTCCAGATGATCGCAAGCCCGACCACCACCGGCAGCGAGCCGAGGTCGCCCGACCGCACCCGGTCGATGAAGCCGCGGACGGCGCCGCCCAGCCCGGCGTCGTGCCGGACCCGGACATCGGCGCGGTCGAGCGCCGGCGCCACCGGATTAACCTTGTCGCTGCTCATGCCCTCGCCTCCCCCGTGACGTTGTGCTGGGCCGCCTGGCGCCGCCCGGACCGGCGGGACACCGCGTTGTCGGCCGCGCCCGTGATGGCGCTGACCAGTTCCTGGTTCGACGTGTCGGGGTAGAAGATGCCGTTGTTGCGCCCGAGCCGCAGCACCACGATCCGGTCCGCGACGGCGCGGACGTCCTCCATGTTGTGGCTGATCATGATCACGCCGAGGCCGCGGTCGCGCACCCGCTCGATCAGGTTCAGCACCTCGGCCGTTTGCGCGACGCCGAGGGCCGCGGTCGGCTCGTCCAGCATGATGAGCTTCGGCTCCAGCAGCAGCGAGCGGGCAATCGCCACCGTTTGGCGCTGGCCGCCCGACAAGGACGCGATAGGCACGCGCACGCTGGGGATGCGGGCCGACAGCTCGTTCAGCAGCGTCCAGGCCCGGATTTCCATCGACACCTCGTCGAGCGCGTAGGGCTGCATCTCCTTGCCGAGAAAGATGTTGGCGACGACGTCGAGGTTCTCGCAAAGCGCCAGGTCCTGGAACACGGTCGCGATGCCGAGCGCCAGGGCGTCGTTCGGTCCGGCCAGGGTCACGGGCTGGCCGCGGAACGTCATGGTGCCCGTGGTCGCCTGGTGAACGCCGGCCAGGACCTTGACCAGGGTGGACTTGCCGGCGCCGTTGTCGCCGACCAGGGCCACGACCTCGCCGGCATGGACGTCAAGGTCGATGTCGGTCAGGGCGGAGACCGCGCCGAACTGCTTGCAGATGCCGCGCAGGCTGAGCACCGGTTCGCCCGCGGGCGGCATGTCTTGTGACGTGTTGGACATTGAGGCAAGCCCTCCCAGGCCGGGCACGGTTATTGGGGACCGCCCGCCGGGGCGGACGGTCCCAGCTCAACGAGGCTCAGGGCGTGATGCCGAGCTTCTTGCAGCCCTCGGCGTAGCGGCCGGTGCAAAGCGTCGCGGCCTGCTGGATGGGCTTGCCGTTGACGCTCTTGTCGATGATCTCGGTCTTGAGGTTTCCGCTTGTCACCAGCGCCGGGGTGAACAGCCGGGTCGGCGTGTTGAACAGGGTGGTGTCGGCCTTGGGCGTTTCCCCCCCGAGCAGCGCGATCGCCACGTCCGCCGCCGCCGCGGCGACAACCTCGCTCGGCTTCGAGATGGTGTTGTACTGGTCGCCCGCGATGATGAGCTGCAGCCCGGCGATGGTGGCGTCGTTGCCGGTGACGGGCGGGACCGCGGCGACGCCCGCCGCCTTGAACGCCGCGATGGCGCCGCCCGCGGTGCCGTCGTTGGCCGCGACCACGCCCACGATCTTCTTCTGGAAGCGCGAGATTTGGCCGCTGGCCCATTGCTGGGCCTTGGGCGGCGCCCATTCCGGGGTGTCGTACTCGGCCAGCGTCGCGTAGCCGCTCTCGGCCAGGCCCTCGTGGATGCCCTTCTTGATCAGGCCCGCGGCGGCGTCGGTCGGCGAGCCGTTGATCTCCAGCACCCCGGTGTCGTTGGTCGGCACCTTGGACGCCTTGAGGTGGTCCACCAGCGACTTGGCGATCGTCTTGCCGATCTCCTCGTTGTTGAAGGACACATAGTAGTCGGCCGCCGCCGAGGGGATCGGCCGGTCGTAGGCGATCACCTTGATGCCTTGCCCCTGGGCCTGCTTGACCAGGGACGCCGCGGCGGCCGAGTCAACGGGATCGAGCACGATGGCCTTGGCGCCCTGCGACACAGCCGAGTTGAACTGCTGCTGCTGCCGCGCGGCGTCGCCGTTCGCGTTCTGGTACAGCACCTTGCAGCTTGGGCAGAGCTTCTGCATCTGGGCCACGAAGCCCGGGTGGTCATGCTCCTCGTAGCGGGTCGAGCTTTGGTCGGGCATGAGGAACGCCACGGTCACGTTGGAAACCGTCGCGGCGGAGGCCGCGGTCCCGCCGAGCAGGCCGAGGGCGAGCGCCGCCGCCGCGGAAGTCTTCATCGGCGCTTTGGTGTGTCGAATCATGCTTTTCCCTTTCATCGGCCGAAGGCGGCCCGTTCGCGTGTCGTTGCGTATTGATCGGCGGCGCAGGAACGCCCGGCGCCGCCGGGAACTCTGGACCCTTCAGGCCGTGCCAAAGGGTCGTCGATTGCGGTTTGGGTCGAGGTCGGCCGCGCCGATGGCGTGGATGCCCACGCGGCGGCTGCCCTGGGTCGCTGCGGCGAGGGGCCGCCCATGCTCCGGGTGGAGGTTCCGCCAGGCCGTTCGACAGGCGGCAGGGTGCGTCCAGCCCTTGAACAACGGGCCTGCGCGCGCCTGCACCAATTCCAGATCGGTCAACCCCAAAGCTCCTCCCAGCCGTCCCACCTTGCCTCACGCTGCCGCCAAGCGGCGCCGCGCGAGCGGTGCGGATCGTGACGTGTTCGGGCGAGTTCCCTGTGCAGCGGCGATCCTCGCCACGGCATGGTCGTTTGCCAGATCATTTCATCTTACTTCAAGCGTATCCGGCATGGAACCATGCTGCCACACGCTTTGCAGCGCAGCACTGATATTTTTTTGCGTGCCGCCCACCGGCCTAGGCGACGCTGCGCTAGAACTTCAGCTTGGCGTTCAGCTCCTTCGCGTTGTCGGGCGTCACGGCCTCCGTGGGCACCGTCACGACGGCCGGCACCGATTCCGCGCAGTCGAGCAAAATCTTTTTCGCGAGGTCCAGCGCCTCCGCCGCCCCGGTGGGATAGATGAACGTCGCCGCCCATTGCCCGGAGGCGACCGACGCGATGCCGCCGGACGGGCCGGGCAGCCCGTCGGTGCCGATGACCTTGACCTGCTTCTCCTTGCCTGCGCCCTTCGCGGCGAGGTAGGCGCCGGACGCCATCAGGTCGTTGCTCGCATAAACCACCTGGATGTCGGGGTGCGCCTGCAGCATCGCCGCGAACACCGTCTGCCCCTTGTCCGGGAGCCAGTCGGCGGCCTGCTCCGCCACCACGGTGATCCCAGGGTTCTGCTTGACGCCGTCCTTGAACCCGTTCAGCCGCTCGATGGCCGGCGTGGAGCTGGGCAGGCCTTCCAGGACGGCGACCTGGCCGCCGCCGGGCAGCAGGGTCTTGGCGGTGTAGGCGCCCGCCTCATAGGCGATCTTGGTGTTGTCGCCCCCGACAAAGGCCGTGCGGTTGCTGCCCAGCGTGCGGCGGTCCAGCTCGATGACGGGCACGCCCGATTGGAACACTCGGGAAACGACCGGGGTCAGCGGCGCCGCCTCGAACGGCGAGATCAGCAGGAGGTCCACCCCTTGCGTCATGAAGTTCTCGACCTGGCTCACCTGCGTGTTGTCGTTGCCGGCGGCGTCGGCGATCTGCAGCTCGAACTGCGGGATCGCCTTCACCCGGGCCGTCAGGTCGTTGTTGACGTGCTGCCGGTACGGCTCGGCGAAGTTGGCCTGGGAAAAGCCGATGACGTATTTGTCGTTCGGCCCGCACGCCTTGGCGAGCGGCTTGGCCGCGACGCCGCCGGCCAGCAACGGCAGCGTCAGCAGGGCGGCGGCGGTCAGCGTGCGCGTGGTGGACATGGTTCCTGTTTCCCGTGTTGTTGTGTCGGCGCTCAGCGTCCGGAGCCGTCCCGCCGGCCGACGATGGCCTGCAGCACCGCCGCGAGCACGATGATCGCGCCCGTCGCCAGGAGCTGCAGCGCCGCGCTGATGTTGTTGAGCTGCAGGATGTTGGCCAGCGCGCCCAGCATGATGCTGCCGGCAATGGTGCCGACCATGGTGCCCGCGCCGCCGAACAGGCTGGTGCCGCCGATCACCACCGCGGCGATGGCTGTCAGCTCGTAGCCCGCGCCGTCGTTGGGGCTGCCGAAGCTGAACTGCCCGGCGTGCACGATGCCGGCTGCGGCGGACATGAAGCCGGTCAGCCCATACACCGCGATCCGCACCCGGCCCACCGGGATGCCGGACAGCCGCGACGCCCGCTCGTTGCCGCCCACGGCGAACACGTAGCGCCCGAACCGGGTGGTGTTCAGCACGACGGTGGCCACGGCCGCGAGCGCCAGGAACACCAAGGTCGCCACCGGGACCACGTTGCCGAACAAGCGCGTCCCGAGCACGGCAAAGGCCGGCGGCGCCAGCCCGGCCCCCTCGCCGTAGGAGATGTTGATGTACTGGTTGTGCGAGATCACCAAGGCGAGGCCGCGGGCGATCTGCAGGCCCGCCAGCGTGACGATGAAGGCTTCCAGCCGGAATCGGGTGGAGATCACCCCCTGCGCCATCCCGAACAGGGTGCCCGCGGCCAGCACGGCGGCCAAGGTCGGCAGCACGCCCCAGCCCCCGTCCACCAGCAGCGTCGCCGTGAGCACGCTGCACAAGCATATCAGGGCGCCCACCGAAAGGTCGATGCCCCCGGTGATGATCACAAACGTCATGCCGAGCGCGATGATGCCGGTTTCGCTCACCGCGCGGATGATGTTGGCCACGTTGTCAGGGGTGAGGAACAGCAGGGTGCCGCGCCGCACGGGGGAGAACGCGACGCCCCCCGCCAGCACCAGCGCAAGCCCGATCAGGCTTTGGAAGCGGACCACGACCGCCAGGATGTCGCGGCGCGGCCGTTCGGCCATGGCCGGCAAGCCGCCCGGCGCCGCGGCTTCGGTGTTGTCGGACGGCGTCATCGGGCCACCTCCAAAACGCTCTCCCCCGTCGCCGCGGCCAGAAGCTCGGCCTCGTCCGCCCCGGCGGCGAACTCAGCCACCGTGCGCCCGGCGCGCAGCACGTGGATGCGGTCGCACAAGCCCGACAGTTCCGGCAACTCGCTGGACGCGACCAGCACCCCGAGGCCGCGCGCCGTCAGCTCGCGCAGCCGGGCGTAGATCTCGCTTTTGGCGCCCACGTCCACGCCGCGCGTCGGCTCGTCCAGCAGCAGCAGGCGCGGCTCGTGCAGCAGCTCGCGGGCGAACACCACCTTTTGCTGGT
>CALMAB010000508.1:0-218 GCA_937858325.1 uncultured Acetobacteraceae bacterium | reverse complement strand
GCCGCCCGACAGGTTGCCGACCACCAGCTCGCCGCGGGGCGGGCGCACGTCAAAGGCGCGGATGGCACGCTGCACGGCCTCCCCTTCCCGGCGCCGGGACATGAAGCCCGCAGGGGAAAGCCGGCGCAGGATGGACGCGACCACGTTGCGCGCCACCGTTTGCCGCAGCATCAGCCCCGCTCCGCGGCGAGCTGGTGGTCGGCACCCTGTCGGGCGGC
>CALMAB010000507.1 GCA_937858325.1 uncultured Acetobacteraceae bacterium | reverse complement strand
TTGCGCCACACGCTTTTCCATGGCAGCAGCAGCGGCTGCTGGAACGCGACGGCCACCGGGCGCGGCAGGGCCACGACGGCGTCTTCCGGTACCGGGTCCAGCCCGGCCAGCGTGCGCAGCAGCGTCGTCTTGCCCGACCCGCTGGCGCCGAGCAGGGCCACGAACTCGCCGGGCTGGATGTCAAGATCGAGCGCGTCCAGCACCGGCCGGGCATCCACCGGGCCGAAGCGGCGGGTCAGGCTGCGGACGTGGGCGGTCCCGTTGCGGCCGGGCGCGTCAAGGGAAAGGTTGGCGTCCATGGTCAGCTCCGAACAAAGGCCGGCCGCCACGCGAGCAGCCGGCGTTCCAGCACGCGCACCAAGCCGTCCGCCAGCAGCCCCAGCAGCGCGTAGAGCACGAGGCCCACCATGATCACGTCCGTGCGCAGGAAGTCGCGGGCGTCGTTGATCAGGTAGCCGATGCCGGCGCTGGCGTTGACCTGCTCGGCCACCACCAGGGATAGCCAGGCGACGCCCAGGCTGTAGCGCAGGCCGACCAGCGCAGACGGCAGAGCGCCCGGCAGCACGACGTGGCGCAGCAGCCCAGACCGGTCCAGGCCGAATACCCGGCCCATCTCGGCCAGCTTCGGCTCCACGCCGCGGATGCCGGCGAACAGGTTCAGGTAGATCGGGAACGCCGTGCCGAGCGCCACCAGCGCGATCTTTGGCGTCTCGCCTATGCCGAACCACAGGATGAACAGGGGCACCAGCGCAAGGAACGGCAGGGTGCGCAGCATCTGCACCGGCGCGTCCACCACGTCCTCCCCGAGCCGTGACAGTCCGGCGACCAGCGCCAGCCCCGCGCCCACCGATAGCCCGATGGCGAGCCCGGCGGCGACGCGCCCCAGCGACACCGCCAGGTGCCACGGCAGCTCGCCGGACGCGAGCAGGCCCCAGCCGGTCAGCAGGATCTGCAGCGGGGACGCCAGGGTGCGCGGCGACAACAGCCCAAACGTCGAGGCCGCTTGCCACGCCAGCACGAGCAGCAGGGGCGACACGAGGCGGCGGAACGGCAACCGGCCTTTCAGCACCGGCACGGCGGGACGCGGCAGGGCGCGGACCAGCTTGGCGCTCGCGGGCAACGAGGCCGTGGTCATGCGCGCAGCCGCGTAAAGGCGACGCCGCCGCGAAGCGGTGAAGGATAGTTCATGACCGAAGCGGTTCCTGTCCGGGATGCCATTGACGCGGCCCTCAACATGGCCTCCCGGTGGCTGCACTCTCAAGAGAAGCATCCGGCAAAGATTTCCGGTTTGGCAGAAACCGCATTTATCCACGCCGAAGAACACAGAAGCTTTTTCTCTGCGGGTCGCGGCGTCTCCGAAGAATGGATCGACGGCTGATCCATGAGTTCTGCCGGCATGGCGGCAGGGCGCAGCTTTTGCCTGCGGCGGCTTGCCTCGCCCTTCTCGTCATTGCGAGCCGCCTTTGCGGCGCGGCAATCCAGGAGCAGCCAGCGCGGCGCTCGCCCCCTGGATTGCCGCGTCGCTGCGCTCCTCGCAGTGACGCAAAAACAGTGGAAGCAAACGGCCGCTTGCATCAGCTCGCCGACGCTTGGATGTATAGACGCCGGAACCTTGCACCAACCCACGCTGCTCGGCTTCGCGGCCCGCGGCGCCGGGGGAAATCTTTTTTGACCCCGCCGCGTTCAATGCCGGCTATGCAAGCAGAGTGCTTGTGCAACGGCTGCAAGGGAGATTGGGCGTGAACAATATCATCTATATCGTCGGCTTGGTCGTCGTGGTCATCGCGGTGCTGTCGTTCTTCGGACTGCGCTGAACCACAGAAGGGTGCGGCGTCCCCAGGCGTCGCACCCATCGCCGGAGACGGGCGAAACGCCCAAGGGGCATCACCTCCTGCACCGCGCCGCCCGGCCGCTTCAAACCTGCCGTCCCACCCCTACCTGCGCCGCATGGGACGCCAACACCACGTCGGACGGCACGCCAAAGCGCACCATGCCGATGACGAGACAACCCGCTGCGCCCTGTGCGGCCGGCTGATCCCGCCCCAAGCGCGATCCTCCCTCCATCACCTGACCCCCAAGCTCAAGGGCGGCACGCACCAAGGCACCGTGCGGCTGCACCAGATCTGCCATTCCGCCATCCACGCCCGCTACACGGAAGCCGAGATCGCCCGGCGCCTCGCTGACCCGGCGGCGCTGCGCAGTGATCCGGACCTCGTGCGCTTCGTCGCCTGGGTCCGCACCAAGCCCGACGATTTCCACGCGCCCACGCGACGGGCGCGCGGGCGCACCGCAAAATGGAAATGACCGCCCCCGCACTGTGACGAACACCACAGACGGCGACCGCCCCCGCGTCCCATCCTGGCTCCCGATCCAGCAAGGACGCCCGGCCATGACCACCATTCCCGCGCTCGCCGCCCGGCGCGTGTCAGACGCAAGCACAGCCCTCAACGGCTTCGTCGTCCGCGTGGCGCTTCCCGCCCTGATCCTGGGACAGATCCACGGCTTGCGCCTCACCACCAACCTGCTTTGGCCGCTCTCGATCCCTTGGCTGATGTTCGCGCTCAGCGCGGCGGCGTTCATCGTGCTCGCCCGGGTGCTGCGGCTGCCCTCCGCCATCACGGGCGCGCTCATCATGACCGCCGGCTTCACCGCCACCTCGTTGGTCGGGCTGCCGATGGTCGAGGCGTTCTACGGCGCGCAGGAGGGGGCGGCCGGCATCGACACCGACCAGCTTGGGGCCTGCCTCGTGCTGAGCACCGCGGGTGCTGCCGTTGTTTGTTTATTTTCCGTCGGCACGGCCTTGCGGCGGAACGTCCTGCTGCGGGTCTTGGGCTTCCCGCCGTTGGCCGCGCTCGTGCTCGCCGCTCTGCTGGCGCCCGTGGAGCATCCCGTTTGGCTCGCCGAGGCGTTGCGCCGGCTCGGCGGCACCATGGGGCCGCTGGCGCTCGTCTCGTTGGGTTGGCAGCTCTGGCTGGGCCGGTTGCGCGTCCGCTGGGTGCTGCTCGGCCTGGGCTCTTCTTGAGTTGGCGCCGGGGGCTGCCCGCCCTGTTGCCGAGCGCGCGAGGGCCATAGCCCAGCCCGATCCGTTCGCCTATATCCCACCCCGCATGACCCCGTTCATCAAAGCCCACGGCGCCGGCAACGACTTCGTCATCATCGACGAGCGCACCCGCCGGCTCGACCTGTCGGAGGTGGCCGTCCGCGCCTTGTCCGACCGCCGCACCGGAATCGGCTGCGACCAGTTCATCACCCTGCACCCGCCGCCGCCGGGCACCGACGCCGACCTGCTAATGCGCATCCGCAACCCCGACGGGTCGGAGGCCGGGGCCTGCGGCAATGCCACGCGCTGCGTCGCCGAGTTGCTGTTCGAGGAGAATGGGCGGCCCTACCAGGTCATCCGCACCGTCGCTGGCGACCTGCCGGCCGAGCGCCTCCCGGACGGGCGGCAGCGGGTGGACATGGGGCCGGCCCGGCTCGATTGGGCCGAGGTGCCGCTGGCCCGCGCGGTGGACACGCTATACTTGTCGCTGCCGGGCGACCCGGCCGCGTGCAGCATGGGCAACCCGCACGCTACCCTGTTCGTGCCCGACCTTGAGGCGGCGCCCATCGCGACGCTCGGCCCGGCGCTGGAACACGACCCGTTGTTTCCCGAGCGCGCCAACATCGGCTTCGTCCAGGTGCTGGCGCCGGACCGCATCCGGCTGCGGGTGTGGGAGCGGGGCGCCGGTTTGACGCTGGCCTGCGGGTCCGGCGCCTGCGCCGCACTGGTCAACGCGCACCGCCGGGGCCTGACGGAGCGTCGGGCCGCGGTGCTGGTGGACGGCGGGACGTTGGACATCGAGTGGACAGAAGCCGGCCGCGTGCTGATGGCCGGCCCGGCCGTGACCAGCTTCCACGGCACCGTCGCGCTGTGACGACCGAGGTCCTCACCTTCGGCTGCCGGCTGAACGCCTATGAGAGCGCGGTGATCCGGGACCTGGCTGCCGGGCAGCCCGGCGCGGTGCCAGACACAGTGGTGGTGAACACCTGCGCCGTCACCGCGGAAGCGGAGCGGCAATGCCGCAAGGCCGTCCGCCGCATCCATCGCGACCGGCCCGGCGTCCGCATCGTCGCCACCGGCTGCGCCGTGCAGCTCGACCCCGCCGCCTGGGCCGCGCTGCCCGGCGTGGACCGGGCGCTGGGCAATGCCGAGAAGCTGCGGCCGGAAAGCTGGGCGCCGGGCGCGCGCGCCCGCGTGTCCGACATCATGGCGGTGCGGGACGCCGCGCCGCACCTTGCCGCCGGGTTCGACGGCCGCGCCCGGGCGTTCGTCGAAATCCAGCAGGGTTGCGACCACCGCTGCACCTTCTGCATCATCCCGTTTGCCCGCGGCCCGAGCCGCAGCGTGCCTGTGGGCGGCATCGTGCAGCAGGTCCGTGCCCTGGTTGCCGCAGGGTATCAAGAGGTCGTGCTGACCGGCGTGGACATCTCGTCCTATGGCGCGGACCTGCCGGGCGGGCCGTCGCTGGGGGCCATGATCCGCCGGTTGCTGGCGCTGGTGCCGGAGCTGCCGCGGCTGCGCTTGTCCTCACTCGACCCGGCCACCATCGACCCGGCCCTGTGGGACCTGATCGCCGACGAACCCCGGCTGATGCCGCATCTGCACCTGTCGGTCCAGGCCGGGTCCGACTTGATCCTGAAGCGGATGCGCCGGCGGCACGGGCGGGACGGGGCGCTTGCCGTGATCGACCGCGCCCGGATGCTCCGCCCCGGCATCGCAATCGGCGCTGACCTGATCGCCGGCTTTCCGACGGAGACCGAGGCGCTGTTCCGGGACACCCTCGCCTTCGTGGACGAGGCGGCGCTGCCCTACCTGCACGTCTTCGCCTACAGCGAGCGGCCCGGCACCCCCGCCGCCCGGATGCCCGCCGTGCCCGACGCCGAGCGGCGGGAGCGCGCGGCCCGGCTCCGCCCTGCCG
>CALMAB010000506.1 GCA_937858325.1 uncultured Acetobacteraceae bacterium | reverse complement strand
CCGTGACCAGCCACTTCTCGGCCTCCGTCCAGGTCGGCTCGGCGTGGCCCAGGTGGGCGTGCAGCGTCGTTTCGACAAAGCCCAGCCGGGCAAACAAGCGCCGGTTGCCGGGCAGGGCCAGCCGCACGCCGAGGTGGAGCCGCGGCAGGCCGCGCCGCCACGCCTCGGCCTCCGCGGCACCCACGAGTTCGGTGGCAAGCCCTTGGCCTTGGCAGTGCGGCGCCGTGGCGAGCCGGCCGAGGTAAAGGCCACCATCCCGCTCCGACCACAGCACGGCGGCGACGAGTTCGGCCTGCACGACCACCGCCCCGCCGCCGCCGGCGGTCAGGTGCGCCAGGATGCTCGCCTCGGTTTCCCGCAGCGCGCTGGGCTGGGGGGCGAGCGGCTCCCGGATCGCGCCGAAGGCCGCGCGGATCAGCGCGGCGACGCTTGCGGCATCGCTGGCCCCAATGGTCCGGCTCGCCATGGTCCGTCCTCCCAAAACATGGCCCGCGACGCATGGCCGGCACGCGGCAGGTTCACGGGGGCCGGGCTGATCCCTATGTAGGGCGCATGACACCGACCCCTGCTTTCCTGGACAGCGCCCGCCCGGACGTGCCCGACATCGTCGTGCCCCGCGGCGTCACTCCCTTCCACCTGTCGGGCCAGCCGGTCCGCGGACGCCTTGTGCGGCTCGGCCCGCTGGCCGACGCGCTGCTGACCCGGCACAAGAACCACGATGCCGTCACCGCACTCTCAGGCCAAGCCCTGGCGCTCGCGGCGGCGTTGGCGACGGCGTTGAAGTTCCAGGGCAGCTTCAGCCTGCAGGCCAAGGGGGACGGCGCGGTGCCGATGCTGCTGGCCGACTGCACCGAGTCCGGCGCGCTGCGTGGCTACGCGCGGGCCGAGCCGGACCGGCTCGCCGCCCTGCTGGCCAGCGACCCGGCGCCCTCCGCCGCCGCCCTGCTCGGCCACGGCTACCTGGCGTTCAGCGTGGACCAGGGGCCGGACCGCGAGCGGCACCAGGGCATCGTCGCCATCGAGGGCGACAGCCTCGCCGACATGGCGCTGCACTACTTCGAGACCAGCGAGCAGATCCTGTGCAGCGTCCACCTCGCCTGCGCCCGGACCGAGGCAGGCTGGCGGGCCGGCGCGCTGATCCTGGAGCGCATCCCCGGCGAGGGCGGCACCAGCCCGGACCTGGACGTGGAAGCGCAATCCGAAAGCTGGCGGACCGCAACCGCGCTCGCCGCGACGCTCAAGGAAGAGGAACTGCTGGATGACAGCATCCCGCCGGAGCGCCTGCTTTACCTGCTGTTCGGCACCGCCGGCGTTTCGGCCGACCGCAACCGCGCCCTGGCCTATGGCTGCCGCTGCTCCCGCGCCCGGCTGTCCGGCATCCTGGAAACGTTCCCGCCGGACGACCTGGACCACATGTCGGTCGGCGGCGACATCGTGATGACCTGCGAGTTCTGCAACCTGGACTTCCGCTTCGAGCGCGACGAGGTGCACGGCAAAGCCGGCGATGCCCGGCCGAGTTGATGACCGGCTCCACTGGGCTGCCGCGGCGCATGGCCCTGCTCTTGCCCTGGGCGGTGGCGGCGTGCGGCGGGGATGCGCCGGTGCGCGCCATGCCGCCGCTGCGCTATGACTACCTGGCGCCGCTGCGGCTCAACGTGGCGACGGTCGATGTGGGCGAATCGCCGCCGCCCAGCCCGGTCGAGGCGCAATCCCCGGCGCCATTGGGCATGACGCTGCGGCAGATGGCGCTGGACCGGCTGGCGGCCGGCGGCACGTCGGGCCGTTCGGTGTTCACCATCGACGCGGCGCGGGTTGACCGAAGCTCCGGCCATTTGAATGGACTGGCGTCCGTGCGCCTGGAGGTTTTCACGGCCGACGGCGCCCGCGCGGGCTTTGCCGAGGCACGGGTGACCCGCTCGTCCGTCATCAGCGGCAATGGGCGCGAGGCGCTGTATGACCTGACCCGGCAGATGATGGACGACATGAACGTGGAGCTTGAGTTCGAGGTCCGCCGCTCGCTGCGCGACTGGCTGCAGGACCCGACCGCCGCCCCGCCGCCGGCCCCGGTGGAACAGCAGGAGCTTCCGTTGCCCTGAGCTGATCGGTCAGCCGCCCAGGTACGCCGTGGCGACCGCCGGGTCGGCTGCGACCTCCGCCGCCGGGCCGGACAGGACGATGCGCCCGGTTTCCAGCACATAAGCGTGGTCCGCCACGTCGAGCGCCGCGGAGGCGTTCTGCTCCACCAGCAGGATCGTCGTGCCCTCCGCCTTCAGCGCCGCGATGATCGCGAAGATCTCCTCCACGAACAGCGGCGCCAGGCCCATGCTCGGCTCGTCCAGCAGCAGCAGGCGCGGGGCGCCCATCAGCGCCCGGCCGATGGCCAGCATCTGCTGCTCGCCGCCCGACATGGAGCCGGCAAGCTGGTGCAGCCGTTCCCG
>CALMAB010000505.1 GCA_937858325.1 uncultured Acetobacteraceae bacterium | reverse complement strand
CGTGGCAGGCCAGCCGTTCCAGCACGCGCACCATGCCCGAATGGTCCCACGCCTTGCCGCCGCCCGCCGCCGCGGCGTTGAGCAGCTCCTGGCAGGTCGCGGTGTTCGGCAGGCTCACGCCCAGCGCGCGGGCGCCGGCGAGCGCCAGGTTCAGGTCCTTCTGGTGCAGTTCGATGCGGAAGCCCGGGTCGAAGGTCCGCTTGATCATGCGCTCCCCGTGCACCTCCAGGATGCGCGAGGTCGCCAGCCCGCCCATCAGCGCCTGCCTGACGCGCGCCGGGTCGGCGCCGGCCTTGGACGCGAACAGCAGCCCCTCCGCCACCGCCTCGATGGTCAGGGCCACGATGATCTGGTTGGCGACCTTGGTGGTCTGCCCGTCGCCGTTGCCGCCGATCAGGGTGACGTTCTTGCCCATCAGGTCGAAGATCGGCTTCACCTTGGCAAAGGCCTGCTCCGGCCCGCCCACCATGATGGTGAGGCTGGCCGCCTTGGCGCCCACCTCGCCGCCGGACACCGGGGCGTCCAGGTAGTCGCAGCCGAGCTTGTTGATGCGCGCCGCGAAATCCTTGGTGGCGATGGGCGAGATGGAGCTCATGTCCACCACCACCTTGCCAGGCGACAGGCCGCCGGCCACGCCGTTCTCCCCGAATAGCACCGCCTCCACGTCCGGGGTGTCCGGCACCATGGTGATGATCACGTCGGATGCCTCCGCGACCTCCGCCGGACTGCCGCAGGCTTGGGCGCCTTGGTCCAATAGCTCCTGTTTCACCGGGGAGCGGTTGAAGGCGAACACGCTGTGCCCGCCCGTGAGGAGGTGCCCCGCCATGGGCCGCCCCATGATGCCAAGGCCGATGAAGCCGATGTTGCTCATTGCTTTCTCCCAGCAGGTCAGCGCGCGGCCGGTTCCAAGACCTTCGACGGCCCAGAACCCGCGTCTTGGTTGCCCATATCCTGGCTTTTGCGGATCGACAGCGACGGGTCAAGGCACAGGACCTCCTCGAACTCGTTCACGCTGTCCACCTCCGTGCCCATGGAGATGTTCGTGACCTTCTCCAATATGAACTCCAGGACGACCGGCACTTGGTGCTCGGCCATTAGCGCGTGCGCCCGGGCAAAGGCGTCCTTGAACTCGTTGGGGCTTTTCACCCGGATCGCCTTGCAGCCCAGGCCCTCCGCCACCGCCACGTGGTCCACCCCGTAGCCGCGCGGCGCGTCCCCGTCCGGCTCCACGTTGATGTTGTCGAACGCGAGGCTGACCTCGAAGTCCATCTGGAACCCGCGCTGCGCCTGCCGGATCAGCCCGAGGTAGGAGTTGTTCACCACGACGTGCAGGTACGGCAGCTTGTGCTGCGCGCCGACCGCCAGCTCCTCGATCATGAACTGGAAATCGTAGTCGCCCGACAGCGCCACGATGGGCTTGTCCGGGTCCGCCGCCCGCACGCCCAGCGCCGCCGGCAAGGTCCAGCCGAGCGGCCCGGCCTGGCCGCAGTTGATCCAGTTGCGCGGCTCGTACACCCGGAGGAACTGCGCCCCGGCGATCTGCGACAGGCCGATGGTGGTGACGTAGCAGGTGTCGCGGCCGAACACCTGGTTCATCTCCTCATACACCCGCTGCGGCTTCAGCGGCACGGCGTCGAAGTGGGAGCGGCGCAGCATGTTGGCCTTGCGGTGCGCGCAGGCGCCGGCCCATTCCGCCCGGTCCCGCAGCGTGCCGGCGGCCTTCATCTCGCGTGCCACGGCGATGAAGGTCCCGAGCGCCGCCTTGGCGTCCGACACGATGCCGAAGTCCGGGCCGAACACCCGGCCGATCTGCGTCGGCTCGATATCGACGTGCACGAACTTGCGGCCCTTGGTGTAAACCTCCACCGACCCGGTGTGCCGGTTGGCCCAGCGGTTGCCGATGCCGAGCACGAAGTCGCTGTCCAGGAACGTGGCGTTGCCGTAGCGGTGGCTGGTCTGCAGCCCCACCATGCCGGCCATCAGCCGGTGGTCGTCCGGGATGCTGCCCCAGCCCATCAGCGTCGGGATCACCGGCACGCCGGTCAGCTCCGCGAACTCCACCAAGAGGCCGCTCGCATCGGCGCCGATGATGCCGCCCCCGGCGACGATCAGCGGGCGCTCCGCCGCGTTCAGCATCGCCAACGCCTTTTCAGCCTGGCGGCGGGACGCGGCGGGCTTGTGGACCGGCAGCGGCTCATAGGTGTCGTCGTCGAACTCGATCTCCGCCATCTGCACGTCGATGGGCAGGTCGATCAGCACCGGGCCGGGCCGCCCGCTGCGCATGACGTGGAACGCCTGCTGGAACACCATGGGCACCAAGGCCGGCTCCCGCACGCAGACGGACCACTTGGTGACGCCCTTGCTGATCGTCTCGATATCGACCGCTTGGAAGTCCTCCTTGTGCAGCTTGGCGCGCGGCGCCTGGCCGGTGATGCACAGGATGGGCACGCTGTCGGCCAGCGCGGTGTACAGCCCGGTGATCATGTCGGTGCCTGCCGGCCCCGAGGTGCCGATGCAGACGCCGATGTTGCCGGGCTTGGCGCGGGTGTAGCCGTCCGCCATGTGCGACGCGCCTTCCACGTGCCGGGCCAGGATGTGACGGATGGTGCCGCGCGCTTTGAGCGCGGCGTAGAGCGGGTTGATGGCGGCGCCGGGCACGCCGAAGGCGGTGGTGATGCCTTCCCGCTCCAGCACGCGCACCGCGGCGTCGATCGCTTTCATTCTGGCCATTTGCTGCTCCCGTTCCTCTGTTGTTGCAGCCAGCATCGCCAAGCCCGGCCCAATAAGCCAGCGTTTTTGCGAGCCTTCCCGCGATGTGGAAAAGCACCAGAAATCATCAACGAAAACAACATTATGCTGCATTGCAAAAACGTGGCGGTTGCGCTACAAAGCGGCGATCAGGAGAGAACGCCGTGCGAGCACCCCGCCCATCCGCGCAGCCCAGCAAGCTGGCCCGCCCGCCGA
>CALMAB010000504.1 GCA_937858325.1 uncultured Acetobacteraceae bacterium | reverse complement strand
GCCCTACTTGAAACGGCCCTACTTGAAACGGCCCTACTTGAAACGGAATGTGATCCGGCCCTTGGACAGGTCGTAGGGCGTCATCTCGACGTTCACCCGGTCGCCCGCCAGCACGCGGATGCGGTTCTTGCGCATCTTGCCCGAGGTGTGAGCCAGGATGCTGTGCTCGTTGTCGAGCTTCACGCGGAACATGGCGTTCGGCAACAGCTCCAGCACCGTGCCGCTAAATTCGATCATGTCTTCTTTGGACATCAGCTTCCTTGAACTAAAAGAGATTTGAGTTTGATTTCGAGTCGGAATGTGCTCACGGCGGGGTGGCCGGTCAAGGACTCGGGCCTTGGCCGAGCCGCAACGCAACGCTGCGTGCGTGCGCCTGCAAGCCTTCGGCCTCCGCCAGCGCCACCGCCGCCGGGCCAATCTCGCCGAGGGCGGCGCGGTCGGCCTCCACCCATGTGGTGCGCTTCAGGAAGTCGAACACCGACAAGCCCGAAGCGAAGCGCGAGGTCCGCCCGGTCGGCAGGACATGGTTGGGGCCGGCCACGTAGTCGCCGACGGCTTCCGGGCAATCGCGGCCCAGGAACGCCGCCCCGGCATGGCGGATGCGCCCGAACAGGGACGCCGGGTCGGCCACCATGACCTGCAGGTGCTCGGGTGCGAGGTCGTTGGTCAGCGCCGCCGCCTCCTCCCAATCGCGGGCGACGATGGCGGCGCCGTGGTCCCGCCAGCTTGCCCCGGCGATGGCGCGGCGCGGCAGGGTCGGCAGCTCCGCCTCCACGGCCCGGGCGACGGCGTCGGCGAAAGCGGCGTCCGTGGTGATGAGGATGCTCTGCGCGGCCTCGTCATGCTCGGCCTGCGCCAGGAGGTCCACGGCGACATGCCGCGGGTCGTTGTCGGCGTCGGCGAGGATGACGACTTCGGACGGCCCGGCGATGCTGTCGATGCCGACGCGGCCGAACACCTGGCGCTTGGCCTCCGCGACGTAGGCGTTGCCGGGTCCGACGATGCGGTCCACGGCGGCGCTGCTGGCCGTTCCAAAGGCCAGCGCGGCCACCGCCTGCGCGCCGCCCACGCGGTAGATTTCGGTGACGCCGGCGCGCTTGGCCGCTGCCAGCACCAGGGGGTTCAGCACGCCGCCGGGGCAGGGCACGCACATGGCGATGCGGCCGACGCCGGCGACGCGGGCGGGTAGGGCGTTCATCAGCACCGACGACGGATAAGCCGCCTTGCCGCCCGGCACGTACAACCCCACGGCGTCAAGCGGCGACCAGCGCAAGCCGAGGACCACGCCAGCCGCGTCCTGCATCCGCAGGTCGGACGGCATCTGGGCGCGGTGGAACGCCTCGATCCGCTGCGCCGCCAAATCGAGCGCGGCGGCAAGCTCCGGGGCGATGCCGGCGGACGCCTGGGCGATCTCGTCGGCTGGGACGCACAAGGTTTCCGGTGTCAGCGTTTGCCGGTCAAAGGTCGCCGTGTACTCGCACAGCGCCGCGTCGCCGCGGGCACGGACGGCGGCGATGATCTCCGCCACGGCGCCGCCGACATCCGTCGCGGTGTCCCGGTCCAGCAGCAGGCTGCGGAACGCTTCGGCGAACCCGGCGTCCGCGGTGGAAAGCCGCTTCATGCCGCGCCGGGCGCAAGCTGGGCGCCGCGGAAGCGCGCGATCCAGGCGCCGACGGCCTCGGGCTGGGTCTTCAGCGCGGTGCGGTTCACGATCAGCCGGCTGGTGACATGCGCGATCACCTCGGTTTCCTGCAACCCGTTCGCCCGCAGCGTGCTGCCGGTCTGCACGAGATCGACGATCAGGCGGGACAGGCCGAGGCCCGGCGCCAGCTCCATCGCGCCGTTCAGGTGCACGACCTCCGCCTGCACGCCGCGCGCGGCGTAGTGCCGCCGGGCGATGTTCGGGTACTTGGTCGCCACCCGGACGCGGGACCAGGTGGCGGGATCGTCGGCGCCGACGCTCGCCGCCGGCTCCGCCACGCTGACCCGGCACCGCCCGATGCCGAGGTCGAGCGGCGCGTAGATTTCCGGGTAGTCGAACTCCATCAGCACGTCCGCGCCGCAGATGCCGATGTGCGCGGCGCCAAACGCCACGAAGGGCGCGACATCAAAGGGGCGGACCCGCACGATGTCGAGCGCCGGGTCGTCCGTCGGGAAGCGCAAACGCCCGCTGTTCTCGTCGGCGTAGTCCGCGGCCGGGCGTATCCCGGCCCGCTCCAGCACGGGCGCGCATTCCCCGAGGATGCGGCCCTTGGGCAGCGCCAGAATAACGGGAAGCTGGGCCTCCGGCGCGAGGGACGCGGCCGGGAAGGGGGCGGTCATGCGGACTCCTGGCCGGGGCGGGCGGATGCGGACACGCGCCATCTAGCACCCGGCGGCGGCGGCCGGAACCCTCAGCCGGGGATGCGTTCTATGTCTGCGCCGCACGCCGCTAGCTTCTGCTCCAGCGCCTCGTAGCCGCGATCGAGGTGATACACCCGGTTCACGGTCGTCTCGCCGCGCGCCGCCAGGCCGGCCAGCACCAGCGACACCGAGGCCCGCAGGTCCGTCGCCATCACCGGCGCGCCCGACAAGCGGCGCACGCCGCGCACGATGGCGCTGGCGCCGTGGACGTTGATGTTGGCGCCCATGCGGTTCAGCTCGGGCACGTGCATGAAGCGGTTCTCGAAGATCGTTTCCGTCACCATGGCGGCGCCCTCGGCCACCGACATCAGCGCCATGAACTGCGCCTGCATGTCGGTGGGGAAGCCCGGATACGGCTCCGTCATCGCATCCGCCCCGCGCAAGCCGTCCCGCCGGCGGACCACGAGCGCGTCGTCCCCCTCCGTCATCTCGACGCCTGCGCTGCGCAGCGCGTCGGCCACCGCGCCCAGATGGGCCAACTGGCCGCCCAGGAGGCGGACCTCTCCCCCGGTGATGGCGGCGGCGCAGGCGTAGGTGCCGGTCTCGATCCGGTCGGCGACGATGGGGTGCGCGGCGCCGTGCAGACGGGGCACGCCGTCCACCACCAGCGTGCCGGAGCCGATGCCGTCGATCTGCGCGCCCATGGCGAGGAGGCACGCGGCGAGGTCGCCGATCTCCGGCTCGCGCGCCGCGTTGGCGATCTCCGTCCGGCCCTCCGCGAGGGTCGCGGCCATCAAAAGGTTCTCGGTCGCGCCCACGGACGCGAAAGGCAGCACGATCACCGCCCCGCGCAGCCCGCCCGGCGCGGACGCGTGCACATAGCCGCCCTCCAGCCGGATCACCGCGCCCATCTGCTCCAGCCCCTTGAGGTGCAGGTCAACCGGGCGGGTGCCGATGGCGCAGCCGCCGGGCAAGGACACCCGCGCTTCCCGCACCCGCGCGAGCAGGGGGCCGAGCACCAGGATGGACGCGCGCATCTTGCGCACGATCTCGTACGGCGCTTCCGTGTTGGAGATGGGGCCGCCGATGGACAGCGTGCGGCCGTCCGGCACGACGGCCACGCCGTGCTGCGCGATCAGCGCCGACATGGTGTCGATGTCCGCAAGCTGCGGCACGTTGCCGAGCAACAGGCGGTCATCGGTCAACATGCCCGCCGTCATCAGGGGCAGGGCCGCGTTCTTGGCGCCGCCAATGGGCAGCGCGCCGTGCAGCGGCCGGCCGCCGCGGATGAGAATACGGTCCATTCGGTCTCCTACAACCGCGGCAGCGAAACGCCGCGCTGGCGCATGTACTTGCCGGCCTTGTCGGCATAGCTGACTTCGGGCGGACTCGATCCTTGCAGGAACAGAAACTGGCAGATGCCCTCATGCGCGTGGATGCGGGCGGGAAGGGGGGTGGTGTTGCTGATCTCGATGGTCACCTGGCCCTCCCACTCCGGCTCCAGCGGCGTCACGTTCACGATGATGCCGCAGCGGGCGTAGGTGCTCTTGCCCAGGCAGATCACCAGGATGTCGCGCGGGATGCGGAAGTACTCGACGGTGTGGGCCAGCACGAAGGAGTTGGGCGGGATAGTGCAGGTGGGGCCGGTGCGGCTCACGAAGCTGTCGGCGCTGAACGCCTTGGGATCGACCACGGCGCTATCGACGTTGGTGAACACCTTGAACTCGTCGGCCACTCGGGCGTCGTAGCCGTAGCTGGACAGGCCGTAGCTGATGACGCCGTCCCGCCGCTGGGTTTCGACGAACGGCTCGATCATGGCGTGGTCCTGCGCCATGCGGCGGATCCAATGGTCGGGCATCACGGACATGAGCGCAGCTAACCGGACCGTTGGGAGTCGCGTCTAGCCTTCATCGGCGCCGGGCGCCGCCGGGTCGGGCGCCGGCACGCTCGGTTCGGCGCGTGCGCGGGCCTGTTGCTTGCGGCGGCGCAGGTTTTCCCGCAGGGCCGCCGCTTCACGCTCCAGCCGCGCCTCGCGCGGGTCGGCGCGGGGCGCAGGCGCCGCGGTCGGTTTCGGCTCGGTCATAGGCAGAAGGAGAGGCCCGTCCCGCCGAAACGTCAAGCGCCCAAGGGTCCTGGACGGCAGGCGCTGGGGAGCGCCGGACTGCCGGCGGCCAGAAAGTCGCCTGCGGCCAGCAGGGGCAGCGAACCCGGCTGGTGCAGCGGCGGTATCAACTCCGCCAACTGCGGAAGGTCGTGCAGGGTGACGGTTTTGCCCCGGGTGGAAAGCAGCTTGCGGGCGCGCAGGCGCCCGAGCACGCGGTTGACGTGGATGACGTGCAGGCCCAGCGTGTCAGCCATTTCCTGCTGCGTCAGCTCGAGCACGAAGCTTGACTCGGAAGCGAGGCCGCACTGCTGCAGCCGGCGGTGCAAGGACGTTAGCAGCGCAGCGGTGCGCTCCTCCGCGTCGAATTGGCCGAGCCGGACCAGCCAATCCTCCGTTGTCGCCTTTTCGGCCAGGACGAGTTGATAAAGCTGCCGTCGGAACTCCGGCAAACGGTCAAAGGCGTTCATCAGGTCAGTGGACGACAGGGCGAAGTAGGTCAGCGCCGTCGAGGTCTGGACCGAGGCCTGCGCAGGCTGCTCGAACAGCGTTTCCAACCCGAAGGTGTCGCCGGGCAGCAGGATGCTGAGGATCTGCCGCCGGCCGTCGTGCAGCATACGATAGCGATACGCCCACCCCGAGATGACGACCCGGACGCGGATCCCGGCATCGCCGGCGCGGGCCATTGACGTGCTGCGCGGGGCGAACCGCTCTTCCACCGACAGCACGTCCGTTGACGGCCAACCCGGCGCCCCCATTCCGATGCCCAACGCTTACCTCCACGACCACATCCGGCCGGACCGAGGCGACGTGCCAAGCGCTCCGGCCTGTTCTGCCAAAGCGCCTGCCCCCCGATCCAATGCTGGAACGTTTGATGCCACGCGAACTGTCTAAACTTTTAGCAGAACAACGTTTGTTTATCAAAACATATTCGTTCACGAGGAGGTGTTTGGCGCGGCTTGTCAGGCCTACGGGCAGGTTCTCCTCATGCAAGATCAAGGGCTTGCCCGAACTTGCCGGCGTGGCACCGGCGCTGTGTCGGCATGGAGCTTGGATGGCCCGCCAAATGGTGCAGACGACTGGTTTGGATTGTAGGCCAGGTCCGGCTTCATGGAACCGCGTTGCGGGGTCCCCGTCCGCACGGTCAGGAAATCGGTGCGGCTGGTTGCGCAGGGCTTGCGTATGCGCGCCCGAACCCGTAGGAACGGGCCGTCGCCAGGGGCGTCGTCGCTGTTGTAGCTCAGTGGTAGAGCACTCCCTTGGTAAGGGAGAGGTCGAGAGTTCAATCCCCTCCAACAGCACCACCCCCCACTCAGCCCACCTTCGGCCGGTCCCCCAGCATTGCCGCCAAGGTCGGCTCGATGGCTTCGGCCATGCGCGCTTGGGCCTGCGCGGTGGGATGCAGCGGCGGGTCCGGCGGGTCGAGCAAATCGTCGTAGAACTGCGTCCGGTCCACCTGGCCGTCGCGCAGAAACAAAGGGGCCAGGTCCATGAACACGAGCCGGCCGGTTCCAGCCTCGTCCGCGCCCGCCTCGTTGCCGGGCGCATAGCGCAGCGCGAGTTCGCGGTTCACCGCGTTGCTGGTCTTCGTCACGTACTTGGACCGCACGCTCGGCAGGATGCCCAGCAGCAGGACGTGCGTGCCCGGCGTGCGCCGGCGCAAGGTGTCCACCACAGCCACGATGCCGGCCACCGTCTGCGGCGCGTTCCAATGGACGCGGCCCAGGTTGTTGGCGCCGATCAGCACCACCGCCGCCTTCGGGCTGACGCCGTCCAGCTCCCCGTTCTGCATCCGCCACAGCAGGTGCCCGGTGTTGTCGCCGCGGAAGCCCAGGTTGACCGCGTGGCGATCCCCATAGAAGTGCTGCCAAACCGGGGCGAAGTCCTGCCAATCCGGCGGCCCGCGCTTCTCCCAGTCTTCCGTGATGCTGTCGCCGAGCCACAGGAGGTCCACCCGGCCGCTACGCAGCTCCGCCAGCTTCTCCTGGTGGCGGCTGCGCCACCACGCCGTGTCCAGGCGGGACAGCGGCACCGCCGCGACCGGCACGCGCTCGGCGCCCCCCAGCAGTGCCGCCGCGCCAACGAGCGCCAGGCGCCGGGTCAGCATCGGGGAAGGTTCCCGCCCGGCGCGGGGCGGTGAAACGGGTGGGGGTTGGCGGACTGCGCCATGGCACGCTCCAGCTTGGCTGCGGCACTCGGCGCCGCCCGGGGCATTATGCGTTCGGCGCCGTAAATGTTCGAGTTCGATCTTGGCGCCGTCGTGCACGCCTGCGCGAAGCCGGCTTGCCGCGGCGCGCCCGAAACGGCAGGCTGGCGGTTTGCACGGAGGCGCCCATGGCGAGCTTGTTCGACCTGTCCGGCCAGGTCGCGATCATCACCGGGTCCAGCAAGGGCATCGGCCGCGCCATCGCCGAGCGCATGGCGGAGCACGGCGCCCGGGTGGTCGTCAGCAGCCGCAAGGCGGATGCGTGCGAGGCGGTGGCGGAGGGCATACGCGCTCGCGGCGGGGAGGCCATCGTCGTGCCCTGCAACATCGGCCGCAAAGAGGAATTGCAGGCGCTGGTGGACCGCACTGCCGCCGAGTGGGGCGGCGTCGATGCGCTGGTCTGCAACGCGGCGGTCAACCCGTATTACGGGCCGTCGGCCGGCATCCCGGACGACGCCTGGGACCGCATCATGGACAGCAACATCCGCAGCAACCATTGGCTGGCTAACATGGTGCTGCCCGGCATGGCGGAGCGCGGGGGCGGGTCAGTCACCATCGTGTCCTCCATCGCCGGGCTGCGCGGATCGGCGACGCTCGGCGCATACGGCGTGAGCAAGGCGGCGGACATGCAGCTGGTGCGCAACCTCGCGGTGGAATGGGGCGCCCACGGCATCCGCGCCAACTGCATCGCGCCCGGCCTGGTCCGCACCGACTTCGCCCGGGCGCTGTGGGAGGACCCGGCCAACCTCAAGAAGCGCACGCTCAGCACGCCCCTCGGCCGGATCGGTGAACCCGACGAGATCGCCGGAGCCGCGGTGTTCCTAGCGGCGGCGTCCGGCCGCTTCATGACGGGGCAGACGGTCGTGATCGACGGCGGCGTGACGGCGGGCACGCCGGCGCTGGAAGAGGGTTAGCCGCAGAACGGATGACGGCCCACAAGCTCCCACGGGCCGCCCAGGTAGCGCCACAGGTCCAAGCCCTCCGCCCGCACCGTGAACGGCGCGAAGGCGGCTTGCAAGTTGGCGTGCAGCGCCCGCGCCGCTTCGGGCGAAGCCTTGTTCTGGATCGTGACGTGCGGGCGCCAGCCTTGGCGGTCCTGCAAGGTGAGCCACCCGTCCCATTCCCGGGCGAGGCTGGCCCGGAAGGCGGACAGCGCCGACGACTCCAGCGCATAAGCCACGCCGCGCCCCAGGAAGCGCAGGCCGGGCACGCCCACGAAAAACGGCGGCACTGCGCAGCGCGCCGCGACCGTATCGGAAACCGCCTCGACTTCCGCGCCCGGCAGGTGGTGAAACAGGGTCACGTGCGCCGGGATCATGTTGCGCCCGGCCGGGAAGTGCAGTTGGCGCAGCCGCTCGAACCGCGCCTGGTCGTCCGGGTGCAGCGCCAAGGTCAGGATGAGCGGCGCCTCGGTCACGGGCGCCGCCGGTGACGCGGGAGCAGTTGGTGGCGCGCTGGCTCGACCTGACGCGCCGCGTGCTGCCGGGCATGGCGCAGGTGGAGGGCTGGCCGATCTGCCTCGACCATTGCTTCATGCGCGTCTGCCTGGACCATGCCATCGGCCAGCCCTGGCACCAGCGGGTGCGCCGCCCGCCGCAGCTCGTCGTCGTCCAGGTGGCGGATCGCCGGGCGGCGCGCCCGCTGGTGCCCGGGCTGGCCGAGGGCATGGTCCAGGCAGACGCGCCTGTAGCAATGGTCGAGGCAGAGCGGCCCGCCCGCCAC
>CALMAB010000503.1 GCA_937858325.1 uncultured Acetobacteraceae bacterium | reverse complement strand
GTGAGCGCGAGCCCGGAACCGCGCACCATCTCCAGCGCGTGGCCCAGCAGGCCGGCGCCCAGGTTCGAGTACTCGAACCCGTCCCCGGGCGTGCGGGCCAGCCGGTGGTCGGCCAGGAAGGCATACAGGCGCTCCGCCGTGTAGCCGGCGTAGGGTTCGGGGCTGCTTGGGGGCACGTCGGGCGGTATCCGCGGCAGACCCGAGGTGTGCCGGGCGAGCTGCAGCAGCGTGATCGGCTGGCCGTGGCGCTCCGGCACGCGCGTGCCCGGCGGCAGCAGCGATGCCGCCGGCTCGTCCAGCGCGGCCTCGCCGCGGTGAACCATGTCGGCCAGCAGCAGCGCGGTGAACAGCTTGGTGATGGAGCCGATCTCGAACACGCTGTTCTCGTCCAGCGCGCGGGCCGCCGGGTCCGCGGCGCCATGGGCAACGACGCTGCGCCGCCCGCCCTGCGTGACGCCCACCACCATGCCGGGGCTGAGCCCGCATTTGTCCACGCGCTGTTCCAGCACTCCCCGGATCGCGTCGTCCGGCAGGGCAGGCGGGGGAAGCGGCTCAGGATTCATGGCGTGGGCGGCCCCATTGGCGACCGGCTTCCAATGCAGGGCATGTCCTGCCCGGCCGATCATCCCAGAAAGCGTGCGCCGGGGCTGCGGGTTGCAGAAACTATCGCCGGCGGCCCACCATCCAGCTCCGGCGAGGGTCCGGTGCTGTTCCCGAATTGGTGCGCGTGCCGACGCGAAGCAACGATTCGACCTGCGCGCCAACCCATGCCACCCTTTCGCACCGCCCCGCGACAAGATGGGCGATGGAGGATCGTGCCATGCCGCTCAGCCGCCGCGGCCTGATCGCCGCTGCCGCCCTTGCGCCGCTCGGCGCCCGCGCCCAGCCGGCCGCCCCGCTGCGGATCGGCGTGCTCACCGACCTGTCGGGCCAATACCGCGACAACTCCGGCCCGACCAGCGTGCTCGCCGCCCGCCAGGCCGTCGAGGATTTTCGGCCGGGTCAGCACGGCTTCGCCGTCGAGATCCTGGCCGCCGACCACCAGCAGAAGCCCGACGTCGGCGCCGCCATCGCACGGGCCTGGTTCGACCGGGACAACGTCAGCGCCATAGCCGACGTGAACAACACGGCCATCGCGCTGGCCGTCCGCACCCAGGCGGTCGAGAAGGACCGCGCCCTGCTGATCAGCGGCGCGGCGTCGGCCGACCTTTCGGGCAAGTGGTGCAGCGCCAACCAGGTCCATTGGGCGCCGGACACCTGGGGCAACGCGCACTCCACCGGGGACGCGCTGCTGCGGGCCGGGCGCCGCTCGTTCTTTCTGGTCGTCGCCGATTACGTGTTCGGCCACACGCTGGAGCGGGAAGTGGCCGCCCTGGTGCGGGAAGGCGGCGGCACGGTGCTGGGATCGGTCGCCTACCCCTTCCCGGGCACCACCGACTTTTCCTCTTTCCTGCTGCAGGCGCAGGCCAGCGGCGCCGACGTGGTCGCGTTCTGCAACACCGGCGGCGACATGGAGAACGCGGTCAAGCAGGCGGCCGAGTTCGGCCTGTCGCAGGGCGGCCGGGCGGTGGCGCCGATGTTCGGCTTCATCACCGAGATGAAGGCGGTCGGGCTGCAGACCGGCCAGGGCCTGTTCCTGACCGAGACGTTCTATTGGGACCTGAACGACCGCACCCGCGCCTTCACCCGGCGCTTCCTGCCGCGGACGCCCGACAACTACCCGAGCAGCCTGCACGCGTCCTGCTACAGCGCCGTGACCCATTACCTGAAGGCGATCGCCGCCGGGGTTTCGCGCACCTCGGGCCGGGCGGCCATCGCGGCGATGAAGGCCATGCCGACCGACGACGACTGCTTCGGCCCGGCCAGCATCCGGGCGGATGGGCGGTTCCTGTGCCCCACCCACCTGTTCCAGGTCAAGGCGCCTGCGGACAGCACGGGTCCGTGGGACGTCTTCCGCCTGGTGTCCTCCACGCCCGGGGACCGCGCCTTCCGGCCGCTGGCCGCGGGCGGCTGCACGATGGAGCCGGCATGAACGCGCTGGCCCCCACCGGCCCAGATTCAGTTCATGCGCCGACCGGCGCAGAAGCGGTCCCGGACAGCCGCGGGCTGAACCTGTACCGGGCTGACCCGGCGCTTGCCCGCTTGGCCGCGCTATACCTTCCGCCAGACCTGTTCGAGCACCTTGCCCCGCATTTGGACCGCCTGGGCGCGCTCGCGGGCGGCAGCCTGGACGAGCTGGCCGGCACCGCCGACCGCAACCCGCCGAAGCTGCACCACCGCACCCGCCGCGGCGAGGACGTGCAATCAATCGAGAAGCACCCGGCCTTTCGCGAAATGGAGCGCCTGGCGTTTGGCGAGTACGGCATGGCCGCCCTGTCCCACCGCGGCGGCGTGCTGGGCTGGCCGACGCCCATGCCGCCGGCGGCCAAGTACTTGCTGACCTTCCTGTTCGTGCAGGCCGAGTTCGGGCTGATGTGCCCCGTCAGCATGACCGACAGCCTGACGCGGACCCTGCGCCGCTTCGGCGACCCGGCGCTGGTGGCGCGCTACCTGCCGGCGCTGACCAGCCAGGACATGGACGGCCTGGCCCAGGGCGCGATGTTCATGACCGAGCAGGGCGCCGGGTCCGACGTGGGCGCCACGGCCGTCAGCGCCGTGCCCTTGCCGGACGGCACCTGGGCGCTGACCGGGGACAAGTGGTTCTGCTCCAACCCCGACGCCGCGCTGGCCATGGTGCTGGCCCGGCCGGTCGGCGCCCCGGCCGGCATCCGCGGCGTCAGCCTGTTCCTGCTGCCCCGCACTCTGCCGGACGGGCGGGCGAACGCGCTGCACATCGTGCGGCTCAAGGACAAGCTGGGCACGCGGTCCATGGCCAGCGGGGAGGTGCAGTTGCGCGGTGCGGCCGCATGGCTGGTCGGCGATCCCGGCGCCGGGTTCCGGCAGATGGCGGACATGGTGAACAACTCCCGCCTGAGCAACGGGGTGCGGGCCGCCGGCCTGATGCGGCGTGCGGTGACGGAGGCCGCCTTCGTGGCCCGGCGCCGCGTGGCGTTCGGCGTCCCGCTCGCCGACATGCCGCTGATGCAGCGGCAATTGCTCAAAATGCAGGTTTGGGCGGAGCAGGCGCGCAGCATGAGCCTGCAAGCCGCAGACGCCCTGCGCCGGTCGGATGCCGGGGAGGACGGGGCCTACGCGCTGCTGCGCATCCTTACGCCGTTGTTGAAGTTCCGCGCCTGCCGGGACGCGCGCAAGGTGGCCGGGGACGCCATGGAGGTCCGCGGCGGCTGCGGCTTCATCGAGGAATGGCCGGACGCCCGCGTCCTGCGGGACGCGCACCTGGGGTCGATCTGGGAGGGCACGAGCAACGTCGTGGCGTTAGACGTGATGCGGGCCGCGCGGCGCGACGGCGGGCTGGACGCGCTGCGGGCGCACCTGTGCGGCCTGGCCGTGCT
>CALMAB010000502.1 GCA_937858325.1 uncultured Acetobacteraceae bacterium | reverse complement strand
GAGCGAGGGCGCGGCGGCGTTCGACCGAGGCTTTCCCATGATGATGACGGCCGCGGGCACCGTGCCGCCGGCGCGGGTGTTCGTGATCGGCGCGGGCGTCGCCGGGCTGCAGGCCATCGCGACGGCGCGGCGGCTGGGCGCCATCGTGTCCGCGACCGACGTGCGCCCGGCCGCCAAGGAAGAGATCAAATCGCTGGGCGCCACCTACGTCGGCGTGGAGGACGCGGAAACCGCGGGCCAGACCGGCGCCTATGCCAAGGAGATGAGCGACGCCTTCCGCCAGAAGCAGGCCGAGCTGATGGCCACCACGGTCGCGAAGAACGACCTGGTGATCTGCACGGCGCTCGTGATGGGCCGGCGCGCCCCGGTGATCGTGAGCCAGCCGATGGTTGATGCCATGCGCCCCGGCAGCGTCGTCGTGGACCTCGCGGCGGAGGCCGGCGGCAATTGCGCCGCCACCGTGGCGGGGGAGGCCAAGACGACCGACCGCGGCGTCAAAGTTTTAGGCTGGACCAATTGGCCCGGCCGCATCCCCGTCGCCGCCAGCTCGCTCTACGCCCGCAACCTGCTGACCTTCCTGACCACCTTCTGGGACAAGGCCGCCAGCGCGCCGGCGCTGCCTGACAGCGACGAGATCGTGCGCGGCGTGCTGCTGACCCGCGGCGGGCAGATCACCCACGAGCAATTCAAGTCCGCATCCGCGGCGTAAAGAGAGGCCCGATGAACCCGAATACCTATGCGGACGAGGCCGTTCGCATCGCCGAGCGCGCCGCGTCCCTGGCAGACCAGCTGCGCGCGGGCAGCGCCGGGCTGGAAACGGTGGCGACGGCGGTGGAGCCGTTCATCTTCCTGCTGGCGATCTTCCTGATGGCCTGTTTCGTCGGCTACTACGTCGTTTGGAACGTGACGCCGGCGCTGCACTCGCCGCTGATGGGCGTGACCAACGCCATTTCCTCCGTGATCGTCGTGGGCGCCATGCTGGCAGTCGGGCTGTCGGACAGCACATGGGCGCGCGCCTTCGGCTTCGTGGCGGTGCTGCTGGCGAGCGTCAACATCTTCGGCGGCTTCGTCGTGACCCAGCGGATGCTGTCCATGTTCCAGTCCAAGAAGCCGGCGGTGCGCAAGTAGCATGAGCGCCTCCCTGACCTCACTCGCCTACCTCGTCGCCGCCGTCCTGTTCGTGCTGGCTCTGCGCGGGCTGTCCAGCCCGGTCACGTCGCGCCAGGGCAACCTGTTCGGCATGGTCGGCATGGGCATCGCCGTCGTCGCGACGCTGCTGCAGCGCGGCATGGCCGGCTCGGGCTTCCTGCTGATCGCGGTCGCCATCCTGATCGGCGGCGCCATCGGCGTCATCGTCGCGCGGCGCATCCAGATGACGGCGCTGCCGCAATTGGTCGCCGCTTTCCACTCGCTGGTGGGCTTGGCCGCGGTGTTCGTCGCCGCGTCTGCGCTGAACGCGCCGCAGTCCTTCGGCATCGGCGTGCCCGGCGCGATCCACACGCAATCCTTGGTCGAGATGTCGCTCGGCCTGGTGATCGGCGCCATCACCTTCTCCGGCTCGCTGATCGCCTTTGCCAAGCTGCAGGGCATCATGAAGGGCGCGCCGATCCTGTTCGCGCGGCAGCACCAGCTCAATCTGCTGCTGGGCATCGTGCTGCTGGCGCTGGTCGTCATCTTCGTCGCCACGGCGAGCCAGCCGCTGTTCTGGCTGCTTGCGCTGCTGGCGCTGGGCCTCGGCTTCCTGATCATCATCCCGATTGGCGGCGCGGACATGCCGGTCGTGGTGTCCATGCTGAACAGCTATTCCGGCTGGGCGGCCTGCGGCATCGGCTTCACCATCCAGAACCTTGCCCTCATCATCACCGGCGCGCTGGTCGGCGCCTCGGGCGCGATCCTGTCCTACATCATGTGCAAGGGCATGAACCGCAGCATCCTGAACGTGCTGCTGGGCGGCTGGGGCACCGATGCGGGTGCGGCCGGGGCGGCGGACCCGGCGCACGCCGACCGTTCGGTGCGCGCCGGCAATGCGGACGATGCGGCGTTCATCATGAAGAACGCTTCCAAGGTCGTCATCGTGCCGGGCTACGGCATGGCGGTGGCGCAGGCGCAGCACTCGCTGCGCGAGATGGCCGACACGCTGAAGAAGGAAGGGGTGGAGGTGAAATACGCCATCCATCCCGTGGCCGGCCGGATGCCCGGCCACATGAACGTGCTGCTGGCCGAGGCCAACGTGCCCTACGACGAGGTGTTCGAGCTGGAGCAGATCAACAGCGAGTTCAGCACGGCCGACGTGGTGTACGTGATCGGCGCCAATGACGTGACCAACCCGTCTGCCAAGACGGATCCCAAATCGCCGATCTACGGGATGCCGATCTTGGACGTGGACAAGGCGAAAACCGTGCTGTTCATCAAGCGCAGCATGGCGTCGGGCTACGCGGGCGTGGACAACGAGCTGTTCTTCCGCCCGAACACGATGATGCTGTTCGGCGATGCGAAGAAGATGACCGACGAGGTCGTGCAAGGCTTGGCGCACTGACCGCGGCGCCGGGTCAAGTCTGGCCCGGCGCCGCTAGGCAGGCTGCTCAATCTGTCCAAGCCCTGACGTAGCTGCCCGGCGCGTCCTCGATTGCGGGCAGGGCGCCGTCGCCGGGCGTGCGGGCCGGCACGTGCGCGTTGTCCAGCGCCGTGACCCAGCGTTGCCAGTCCGGCCACCAGCTCCCAGCCATCTCGGTCGCGCCGCCCAGCCAGGCCGCCGGGTCGGCCGGGTGTTCCGAGTTGGTCCAATAGCTGTATTTGCCCCCCTGCGGGGGGTTGACCACCCCGGCGACGTGGCCGCTTGCGGCGAGCACGAACCGGCTCGGCCCGTCCAGGAGCCGCATCCCGGCATAGGCGCTCCGCCACGGCGCAATGTGGTCCCCGCACGTCGAAAGGAAATACGACGGCGTTTTGACGCGGCCCAGGTCGAGCGGATGCCCCATGATCTCGATCCCGCCGGGTTCGCGGAGCAGGTTGTCCTGGTAGATCCAGTGCAGGTAGGACCGCTGCATCAGGGCCGGCACGCGGGTGCTGTCGCCGTTCCAATGCAGCAGGTCGAACGGGAACGGCTCGTGGCCGAGCATGTAGTTGTTGACCACGAACGACCAGATCAGGTCGTTGGCGCGCAACAGGTTGAGGGTCGCCGTCGTCCGGCCGTCGTCGGGGACGCCGCGCTGTTCTGCGTCTTCGAGCGTCCGCAGCTGCTCCTCGTCGATGAACACGCCGAGTTCGCCGGCTTCCTTGAAATCCAGCATGGTGGTGAGGAACGTTGCCGACTTGATGCGGTCGTCGCCGACCGCGGCCATCCAGGCAAGCGTGCTGGCCAGCAGCGTGCCGCTTTGGCAATAGCCGATGGCGTTCACCTCCCGCTCGCCCGTCGCACGCTCGATGGCATCGAGCGCCGCGAGGGTGCCTTCGCTGATGTAGTGCTCGTAGTCCTTGTCGTCCGAGCGCCCGTCGGGGTTCACCCAGCTGATCATGAACACGGTGTGGCCCTGCTCCACGGCCCAGCGCACGAAGCTGTTCTCCGGGCGCAGGTCGAGCACGTAGAACTTGCGGTTCCAGGGCGGCGCGATCAGCAACGGCCGCCTCAGCACGGCGCGGGTGGCCGGCGCGTATTGGATGAGCTGCAGCAAATCGTTCTGGAACACGACCTTGCCCGGCGTGGCCGCGACATCCCTGCCGACCCTGAACGCTTGGAGGCCGGCCGTTTTGATCGTGAGCTGGCCGCGCGCCCGCTCCAGGTCCGACAACAGGTTGCTCAAGCCCCGCAGCAGGTTCTCACCCCCGGTCTCGACGGTTTTGCGCAGCACCTCGGGGTTGGTCATCAGGAAGTTGGCGGGGCTGATCGCGTCCATGAACTGGCGCGAGTAGAAGTCCACCTTCTGCGCCGTCTTCGGATCGAGCTTGTCAACCCGGGCCACGATGCCCTGCACGTAGCGGGCGGTCAGCAGGTAGGATTGCTTGATGAAGTCGAAGACCTCGACTTCCTTCCAGGCGCTGTCCTTGAAGCGTGCGTCCTTCGGGTCCGCCTCGATCACCGGGCCGGTTTTGATGCCCCACATGCGCCGCGTCGAGTTCTGCCACAGCGTCATGTAGTCCTGCCACAACCCAAGCTGCGCCCGCGTCACCTCCGCCGGGTCCCGCATCAGCTGCGCGGTCATCTCCATGAAGGCGTGCGCTATGTTCATGGGATGCAGGTCCGGCGCGTCGCGCGACTGGCGGTGCAGCCAATCGGCCACCAGCCGCTGCGAGCGTTCGGCGACGTCGGCCATCGACCGACCGAGCACCGCCGGGCTGCCGAGCGCGAATCCGGGCGGGGCCGCGGATGAGGGCGTCTGTGCATTACGGGTCATGCCACGTTGGTCCATGATTGGGGTATCCTTTCCGTCGGGCGCGGTGCCGCGCTACATGTCGCCAACATGCGTGGGACGGGGCCGGCTGGTGGCGATATGCGACCGAACCGAAACTATGCTCCCGGGGTTGGGAGGACAAGTGACACTCTTTCGCAACGGATGGCTGGGGGTGCTGCTGCCGGCCGCGCTGCTGGGAATGGCGGCTTGCACCAGCAGCGTCGAGCGGATGAGCGACAGCAGGCTCACGCTCGATACGCCCATTGATTGGTGGCACGGCCTGCAAGGCGGCAAGATCGCCGAGGTGCGCCCGCCGCCGCCGGGCGTCGATGAGCCGTATCCGAACCTGTCGGCGGTGCCGCCCCGCCC
>CALMAB010000501.1 GCA_937858325.1 uncultured Acetobacteraceae bacterium | reverse complement strand
CTACAGCGCGAACATGAACGTGATGGAGGTAACCCGGGCGATGCTGACACGCACGATCGAGATGCGGAACTGACGGTTCCGGTCGGCACCGTCACCCCAGCCGGCGCCGCCGGCGCCTATGCGCGCGTGCAGAATGGCGCTGGGCCGGGGGAGGGCGGGTCGGCCGCGTCGGGCTTTAGCGACATGCTGACCCGGGCGCTCGGCTCCGTGGTCGATGCCGGGCACCAGGCGGACGCGCAGTCGATGCAGGCCATCGCCGGAGGCGGCAACCTAACGGAGGTGGTCACGGCCGTGTCCCGCGCGGAGCTGGCGCTGCAATCCGCCGTGACCATCCGCGACCGGGTTGTGCAGGCCTACCAGGACGTGATGCGGATGCCGATCTGACATGGACGACATCGAGGTCGCGGCATCCCTCCGGGAAACGCTGTGGATCGTGCTGAAGCTGGGCGGCCCGCTGCTGGTCGCGGCGCTGGCAGTCGGGCTGGTGGTGTCGCTGATCCAGGCCGTCACGCAGATCAACGAGGCGACGCTCGTGTTCCTGCCGAAGCTGCTGGTGCTGGGCGGCGCGCTGGCGCTGCTTGGGCCGTTCATGGCCTCCAGCCTGGCGGACTACACCCATGTGCTGATGGACCGCCTGATCGTCGTCGGCGGCCAGTGACCGCGCCCGTCCCGTGGGGGCTGAGCAATGGATGATGCGGCGCTGCTGGCGGCGCTGCCGGGTTGGGCGTTCGCTTTCGCCCTGGTGCTGTCCCGCACCGGCATGGCGGTCATGCTGCTGCCGGGCTTGGGAGAGGCCGAGCCGCCGCCCACCGTTCGCGCCGGGCTGACGCTGGCGATCACGGTCCTGTTGGTCCCGGCGGTCGCGCCGTCGGTGCCCGCCACGCCCGAGGTCGGCCTGGGTGGGGCTGCGATGGTCGCGACCGAGCTGTTGGTCGGCGCCCTGCTCGGCTGGATGGCCCGGCTGCCGGCCTTGGCGCTCGGCATGGCGGGGGCGGTGGTCTCCTACATGCTGGGCCTGTCGAGCGTCGTGCAGCAGGACCCGGCGCTGGGCGGCCAGTCCGCGGCCATGTCCCGGTTGTTCGGCATGGTAGCGCCCGTGGTGATCCTTTCGTCCGGGCTTTACGCCCTGCCGCTGACCGCGCTGGCCGGGAGCTACCAGCTCATGCCGCCAGGCTCGGTCCTGCCGGCGGGGCCGCTGGCCGAGAGCATCACGGGCGCGCTGGTGGCGTGCTTCGGCCTGGCGCTCCGGCTTTCGGCGCCGTTCCTGCTGGCGGGGCTGGTGTTCCAGGTGGCGCTGGGCTTGCTGGCCCGCCTGGTTCCGCAGCTGCAAGTCTATACCGCGGCCACGCCGGGGCAGATCCTGGGTGGGATCGTGCTGCTGAGCATCCTGGCGTCGCACATCCTGGGGGCATGGACCGAGGCGGTGCACACCGCATGGTCCGGCCTTCCCGGCTTGTAGGGCCGGAGTCGCGCCGTGGCGGAAGCCGAGGCCGAGGACCGCGACAAGCCGGCCACCGAAACCCGGCTTCGGCGTGCGCGGGAGTCGGGCGAGACGCCGCTGTCGCGGGAGCTGCCCGTCCTCGCCGGGTTGGGCGCCGCGACGCTGGTGCTGGCGATGGCCGGTCCTGGGTTGACCCGCAGCCTCTCCACTCGCCTTGTCCATATGCTGGCGATGGACGCAGCGCCTGGGGCGGCGCTGCAAGAGGCCGGCTGGGCGCTGCTGACGACTGCCGGGCCGTTGATCGGCGCCATATTGCTGGCGGGCGGGGCGTCGGTCCTGCTGCAAACCGGTGGCTTGGTGCACGGCAAGGCTTTGGCCCCCGACCCGTCCCGGCTCAGCCCGAAGCGCGGCCTGTCGCGCGTGTTCGGCGTGAACAACCTGATCGAGGCGGTGAAGGCCCTGGCCAAGATCGGCGTCCTCGCCTGGGCGGCGTGGCGCGCTTTGGCGGACGCGCTGCCCGGGGCCACCGCTTCGGTCGCATGGCCGCCCGAGCGCCTGGTGGACCGGCTGACCCGCGACCTGATCCATCTTTGCGTGCTGGTCCTCGCCTGCCAGGCGGGCATCACGCTGCTCGACGTGGGCTGGGTGCGGTTCCGCTTCGCCAAGCGGATGCGGATGTCCATGCAGGAGATCAAGGAAGAGCACAAGGAGAGCGAGGGCGACCCGCACCTAAAGGCCAAGCTGCGCCAGATGCGCCTGGCCCGCTCCCGCAAGCGCATGATGGCGGCCGTGCCCACGGCAACCGTGGTGGTCACCAACCCGACCCACTACGCCGTCGCGCTCGCCTACGACCGGGACAAGCAGTCCGCGCCGCGCGTGGTGGCGAAAGGCATGGACGCGGTCGCCGCACGCATCCGTGCGCTGGCGACGGAGCACGGGGTGCCCTTGGTGGCCAATCCCCCGCTGGCCCGGGCGCTGCACACCTTGGAACTGGAAGCCGAGGTGCCGGCCGAGCATTTCCAAGCGGTTGCCGAGCTCATCGCCTATGTCTGGCGGCTGCGCGGCCAAGCCCAGGGCCGTTCCTGAAGTTCGCATTTTGTTCTTGCGTCCGCGCCAGGTGCCACCTATTTCAGACTCTCTCGAGGAATGCTCAGCGGATAGTTGCGGTTTCGTTTGCTGGTGTGACACTGTGCCGGGCGAACGGGCCGTGCGAACGGGCGGGACAAGGATCGAACATGGACAAGAACAAGGCGCTCGACGCGGCGTTGACGCAGATCGAGCGGGCATTCGGCAAAGGCTCGATCATGCGGATGGGCGCCAAGGCCGGCGACCAGCAGATCGAGACCATCCCGTCCGGCTCGCTGGGCCTGGACCTGGCGCTCGGCATCGGCGGGCTGCCGCGCGGCCGTGTGGTCGAAATCTACGGTCCGGAAAGCTCGGGCAAGACCACCCTTGCGCTCCACGCGGTGGCGGAAGCGCAGAAGCGCGGCGGCACCTGCGCGTTCATCGACGCGGAACATGCGCTTGACCCGGTGTATGCCCGCAAGCTTGGCGTCGATGTCGATAACCTGTTGCTGAGCCAGCCGGATGGTGGCGAGCAGGCGCTTGAAATCTGCGACACGCTGGTGCGGTCCGGCGCGGTTGACATCGTGGTGGTGGACAGCGTGGCCGCGCTTGTGCCGCGCGCCGAGCTTGAGGGCGAGATGGGGGACGCCCATGTCGGCCTGCACGCCCGGCTGATGAGCCAGGCCCTGCGCAAGCTGACCGGCAGCGTCGCCAAGTCGCACACCATGCTGATCTTCCTGAACCAGATCCGGCTCAAGATCGGCGTGATGTTCGGCAACCCCGAGACGACGACGGGCGGCAACGCGCTCAAGTTCTACGCCTCGATCCGCATGGAAATCCGCCGCATCGGCCAGATCAAGGACCGCGAGGAGGTCGTCGGCAACCAGACCCGGGTCAAGGTGGTCAAGAACAAGCTGGCGCCGCCGTTCCGGCAGGTCGAGTTCGACATCATGTATGGGGAGGGCGTGAGCAAGGTCGGCGAGCTGATCGACCTCGGCGTGAAGGCGGGCGTCGTGGAAAAGTCGGGCGCCTGGTTCAGCCATGACAGCACCCGCATTGGCCAGGGCCGCGAGAACGCCAAGCAGTACCTCCGCGATCACAAGGAGATGGCGGAGGCCATCGAGAAGCGGGTGCGTGACCAGTCCGGCGTCGTGGCGAACACGATGCTGGCACCCCCGGAGGAGGGCGACGACGCCGAGGCGGCCGACTAGCTTGCCGGACCACCCGTCGCTGCCGGGTCCGCTCGCCGCCTTGCCGTTGACGGTGGCGGACCACCAACTCGTGGAAGCGGCCCGGGCCGTGCTGCTGCGGCATTACCGCCCGTTCTGGCACACGGTCGGCGCCGCGTTGCGCAGCCGGGACGGGCGGATATGGACGGGCGTACACCTGGGCGCCACGGTCGGGCGGCTGTCGATCTGCGCGGAGGCCATCGCGCTCGGCCGTGCGGTGATGGACGGGGACGGCACCATCGAGTGCGCCGTGGCCGTCCGGCACCCCAAGCCGGAAGAGGCGGTCCAGGAGATCGCGGTCGTGTCGCCGTGCGGCGCGTGCCGCGAGAACCTGACCGATTACGACGCTGCGGCGCTCGTCATCATCAGCACCGCGACCGGCTTGCAGAAGGTGCCGGTCAGCACCCTGCTTCCGTTGCCGTATCAACGGTGACGGAACATTTGTGAACGTTCAACGTTGAGGTTTTCATGAGCACGAACCCAAAAGCTGCACCGGACGACCAGGCAACGCCGTCGAACGTCGAAAAGGACCCGCATGACTGGACGACCGGCAACGAGACGATGACCGGGGCGCAGGCAAGCTACCTCAAGACGCTTTGCGAGGAGGCTGGGGTGGAGTTCGACCCGTCCTTGAGCAAAGCCGATGCGTCGTTGAAGATCGACGAGCTGCAGCAGAAAACGGGACGCGGCAAGAACCACTGACCTTCTGGTCGGCGTGCGGATGACAGCGCGCGCTGCCTGGGGTAGGGACTGGAACGCATCCTCGTAGGACGATCCGTCTTCGCCATGGTCAGCAGCAACGACATCCGTGCGACGTTTCTCGACTTTTTCGCTCGGCACGGCCACCAGGTGGTGCCGAGCAGTTCCCTTGTACCGCTGAACGACCCGACCTTGCTGTTCACCAACAGCGGGATGGTGCAGTTCAAGAACGTGTTCACCGGGCAGGAGAAGCGCCCCTACGTCCGGGCCACCACGGCGCAGAAGTGCGTGCGGGCTGGGGGCAAGCACAACGACCTCGACAACGTCGGCTACACGGCCCGGCACCACACGTTTTTCGAGATGCTGGGCAACTTCAGCTTCGGGGATTATTTCAAACCGCTCGCCATCGAGCTGGCCTGGAGCCTGCTGACCCGGGACTTCGGCATCAAGCCCGAGAAGCTGCTGGTCACGGTGTACTCGGAGGACGAGCAGGCGGCGGAACTGTGGCGCAAGATCGCCGGGCTGCCCGACCACCGCATCCTGCGGATCGCCACGGCCGACAACTTTTGGCGCATGGGGGACACCGGCCCCTGCGGCCCGTGCTCGGAAATCTTCTTCGACCATGGCGAGGACATCCCCGGCGGGCCGCCCGGCAGCGCGGAGGAGGACGGGGACCGCTTCATCGAAATCTGGAACCTCGTGTTCATGCAGTTCGAGGAAGGGCCGCCCGGCACGCGGACGCCGCTGCCGCATCCGTCCATCGACACGGGAATGGGGTTCGAGCGTTTCGCCGCCGTCATGCAGGGCAAGCACAACAATTACGACATCGACATGATGCGGGCCTTGGTGGTCGCCAGCGCGGAGGTCACGGGGCAGGCGGTGGACGGGCCGTTCCAGACCAGCCACCGCGTCGTGGCCGACCACCTGCGCAGCGTGTCGTTCATGATCGCCGACGGCGTGCTGCCGGCAAAGGAAGGTCGCGGCTACGTCCTGCGCCGCATCATGCGCCGGGCGATGCGCCATCTGCACATGATGGGCACCAAGGAAGCGGCGTTCCATCGCCTCGTGCCCGCCTTGGTCCGTCAAATGGGCGCGGCCTATCCGGAACTGCCGCGCGCCGAGCCGCTGATCGTGGAAACGATGCGGCTCGAGGAGGATCGGTTCAAGGCGATGCTGGAGCGCGGCCTCGGCCTGTTGTCGGAAGAGACCCGGCGGCTCCCTGGGGGCGGCGCGCTGCCCGGCGACGTTGCCTTCAAGCTCTATGACACGTTCGGCTTCCCGCTCGACCTCACGCAGGACGCGCTGCGCGAAGAAGGGCGGGCCGTGGACGTGGCCGGGTTCGACGCGGCGATGCAGGAACAGCGTACCCGGGCGCGCGCGGCATGGGCCGGGTCGGGCGACGCCGCCACCGAGCGCATCTGGTTCGACGTGCGCGAACGGACGGGCACCACGGAGTTCCTTGGCTACACCACCGAAACCTCCGAGGGCGAGATCGTGGCGCTCGTGGCGGACGGCATAACGGTGGACCAGGTTAAGGCGGGGCAGGCGGTCGCCGTGGTGCTGAACCAGACGCCGTTCTACGCCGAAAGCGGCGGTCAGGTCGGCGATGCCGGGGTGATGACCGGGCCGGAAGGGCTGCGCATCCGAATCGCGGACACGCAGAAGAAGCTCGGCGACCTGTTCGTGCATGTCGGGACCGTCGAGAGCGGGACGGCGACGCTGGGCGCCGCGGTCATCGCCGAGGTCGATCATGCGCGCCGCGGCGCGGTCCGGGCGCACCACAGCGCGACGCACCTGCTGCACGCGGCGCTCCGCGAGCGCCTGGGGCCGCACGTGACGCAGAAGGGCAGCCTGAACGCCCCGGACCGGCTGCGCTTCGATGTCAGCCAGCCCACGCCGATCAGCCGGGCCGACCTGGCACTGGTCGAGGCGGAGGTGAACGCGCGCGTGCGCGAGAACAGCGAGGTGTCCACGCGGCTGATGACACCGGAAGCCGCGGTCGCTGAAGGCGCCATGGCGTTGTTCGGCGAGAAATACGGCGACGAGGTGCGCGTCGTGTCGATGGGCGGCCCGGCTGCGGGCGGCAAAGCGTTTTCCGTCGAGCTGTGCGGCGGCACGCACGTCCGGCGGACCGGCGACATCGGCCTGTTCCGCATCGTGGGGGAGGGCGCCGTCAGCGCCGGGGTACGCCGGGTCGAGGCGGTGGCCGGGGACGCCGCCCTCGCTTCCGTCGCCGAAACGGACCGCAGGCTGTCCGAGGTGGCCGGCCTGCTGCGCACGAACCCGGCGGAGGTCGTGGAGCGCGTCGGCCAGCTTATCGAGGACCGCCGCAAGTCTGAGCAGCAGGTCGCCGAGCTGCAACGGAAGTTGGCAACCGGCGGCGTCGCCTCGGCGGTTGAGGCGATTGGCGACGTGCCCTTTGCGGCGCGCGACCTCGGCGAGGTGCCGCCACGGGACCTGAAGGGGATGGCCGAGGCCATCGGCACGCAGATCGGCAGCAGCGTGGTGGCGGCGGCCTCGACGGCAGACGGCCGGGCCAGCCTCGTGGTCCGGGTGTCGCCCGACTTGCTGCCCCGCTTCAGCGCCGTGGACTTGGTGCGCGCCGCCAGCCGCACCCTGGGGGGCACCGGCGGCGGCGGCCGGCCCGACTTGGCGCAAGCCGGCGGACCGAATGCCGATGCGGTGCCGGAAGCGTTTGACGCGATCCGGGCGATGCTGGCCGGCTGACCCTGCACCGCCCGGCGGCGCTGCCCGAACTGGTCAGGCGAGGTATTTGCTGAACCACCCCAGCATCTCTTGCCAGCCCGCTTCGGCGTCGGCCTTGCGGTAGCTCGGCCGATAGTCGGCGTGGAAGCCGTGCGGGGCGTCGTCGAAGACGTGGATCTGCACGGTCTTGCCTGCGCTGACTGCCTTCGCCGCGGCGGCCCGCACGTCGGCCACGGGGATGCCCGCGTCCTGCCCGCCGTACAAGCCCAGCAGCGGCGCCTTGAGTTCGGTCGCGACATCCGCCGCATTGTGCGGCTGGATGCTGGAGGGTGTGCCGCCCACGGGACCGTACCACGCCACGGCGGCCTTCAAGGCCGGGTTGTGCGCCGCATACAGCCAGGTGTCACGGCCGCCACGGCAGAAACCGGTCACCACCAACCGCTTAGCGTCGCCACGGTTGGCGGCCGCCCAGGTCGCCGTCGCGTCCAGGTCCCGCAGCAGCTGGTCATCCGGCGTCTTGCTGATCACGTCGCGCACAATGGCGCTCACGTCGGTCATCTTGGAAAGATCGCCGATCCGCGCATACAACTCTGGCGCCACAGCGAGATACCCGGCTTTCGCCAAGCGCCGGCAGGTGTCCTTGATGTACTCGTGGACGCCGAAGATTTCCTCGATGACCAGCACGGTCGGGAACGGCCCGGCCCCGTCCGGCCTGGCGAAATACGCCGGCAGGTCGCCCTTGTCGGTCGGGACCGTGGTTTCGCCGGCGACAAGGCCGGCGGCATCGGTGCGGATCGCCTGCGCCTCGACGCGGGTGGTCGCGAGCGTGAAGCCGCTGATCAACCCGGTCATCACCATGCCGCGCCGGGGCAGGGGGTAGCTCGCCAAGCCTTGCAGTCCGTCCATGGGCATTCCTCCTTGAGAGTGTCGGCCGGCGCTGCGGCTCAGGCGGCTTTCGACACCGCCATAGCCGCCTGCAGGTTGCCATCGATGCGGTCCAGGAAATCCTGCGTGTTGAGCCACGGCTGCTGCTTGCCGATCAGGATGGCAAGGTCCTTGGTCATTGCGCCGCTCTCGACCGTCTCCACGCACACGCGCTCCAGGGTGTCGGCGAAGCGCGTCACGTCGGGCGTCCCGTCGAACCGGCCGCGGTAGGCCAAGCCACGGGTCCAGGCGAAGATGGAGGCAATGGGGTTGGTGCTGGTTTCCCGCCCTTTCTGGTGCTCGCGGTAGTGGCGCGTCACCGTGCCGTGCGCGGCCTCGCTCTCTACCGTCTTGCCGTCCGGACTCATCAGCACGCTGGTCATCAGGCCGAGGCTGCCGAAGCCCTGGGCCACGATGTCGCTTTCCACGTCGCCGTCGTAGTTCTTGCAGGCCCAGACGTAGCCGCCGTTCCACTTGAGCGCGCTGGCCACCATGTCGTCGATCAAGCGGTGCTCGTAGGTCAAGCCGAGCTTCTTGTACTCGGCCGCGAACTCGGCATCGTAGATCTCCTGGAACACGTCCTTGAACATGCCGTCATAGGCTTTCAGGATCGTGTTCTTGGTGGACAGGTACACAGGATACTTGCGCGCGATGCCGTAGTTGAAGCTGGCTCGGGCGAAACCCTCGATGGACGCGCGGGTGTTGTGCATCCCCATGGCGACGCCGGGGCCTTTGAAGTCGAAGATGTCCATGACTTCCGGCTCGCCGCCGGGCGGGTGGTAGGTCAGCGTCACCTTGCCGGGACCGGGAATCTTCCGCTCGGTCGCACGGTAGATGTCGCCGTAGGCGTGGCGCCCGATGACGATGGGCTGGCTCCAATGCGGCACCAGGCGGGGCACGTTGCTGCAGATGATGGGTTCCCGGAAGATGGTGCCGTCCAGGATGTTGCGGATGGTGCCGTTCGGGCTGCGCCACATCTTCTTCAGCTTGAATTCCGTGACCCGGGCCTCGTCCGGCGTGATGGTCGCGCACTTCACGCCGACGCCGTACTGCTTGATGGCGTTGGCGGCTTCGACCGTTACCTGGTCGTCGGTCTGGTCCCGGTATTCGATGCCGAGATCATAGTATTTCAGGTCGATGTCGAGGTAGGGGAGGATCAGCTTGTCCTTGATGAAGCCCCAGATGATGCGCGTCATCTCGTCGCCGTCGAGCTCGACGACGGGCGTTGCTACCTTGATCTTGGCCATGCGGTCCTCGTGTTGCTGGCCCAAGCCGGGCCGGTCGCCTTCGCCCAGACAATCGCACCTGGCCCGCCGGACGACAAGCCGGAGCGCGGGTCAGGGGGCCGCGAGGCAGCCCAGCGCCCGTCGGATGCCATCGTCATCCGGCAGACCGTTCAGGGGGAACAGCCGGGTGGCATGGCCCATCTTGCGGCCGGGCCGGGCCTCCGCCTTGCCGTAAAGGTGCGGGATCAGGCCGGGGGTCGCGACGACCTGCGGCCAAAGCGCGGCTTCTTCCGGCCCGACCAGGTTCTTCATCACGGCGTCCGCGTGCCGCCGGCCCGGGGGCAGCGGCAGGCCGGCCACGGCACGGACGTGCAGCTCGAACTGGCTCGCCGGGCAGGCGTCGATGGTCCAATGGCCGGAGTTGTGCGGACGCGGCGCGATCTCGTTGACCAGCACGCGCCCGGACAGGTCCACGAACATCTCCACCGCCAGCAAGCCGACCAGGTCCAGCGTGTCGGCCACGCGCCAGGCGACCCGCTGTGCCTCCGTGGCCGTGCCCGGCGCCACCCGGGCCGGCGCCAAGGTGAGGTCGAGAATGCCGTCGCGGTGCCGGTTCTCCATCGCGTCGAACACCGTCCCGGCGCCGTCCGCCCCGCGGGCGACGATGACGCTGATCTCGCAGGCGTAGTTGACGAACCCTTCAAGGATCAAGGGTTTGGGATCGAGCGCTGCCCATGCGGGTTCGATGTCCTCCCGCGCCCGCAGCACGGCCTGTCCCTTGCCGTCATAGCCGAGCCGGGTGGTTTTCAGCACGGCCGGCAGGCCCAGCGCGTCCACGGCGGCGTGCAGGTCGGGCAATGCCTCCACTGCCCGCCACGGCGCCGTCGGCACCCCGGCGTCGGCCAGAAAGCTCTTTTCCAGAACGCGGTCCTGGCTGATGCGCAGCACGGCCGGGGCAGGGTGAACGGGACGCAAGGAGGCCAGCAGCTCCAGCCCGGCGGCGCTCACGTTCTCGAACTCGAAGGTGATCACGTCGGCGGCCTCGGCAAAGCGGCGCAAGGCGGTCGGGTCTTCGTAGTCCCCCAAGGTGCAGGCGGCCGAAACCTGGGCGGCCGGGCTGTCCGGCTCCGGTGTCAGGACATGGCAGCGGTAGCCCAGCCGAGCCGCAGCCATGGCGGACATGCGGCCGAGCTGGCCGCCGCCGATAATGCCAACCGTCGCGTTGGGTGTCAGCGCCGGCACCCTGTCAACCCTCGGGCGCGTGGGCGACAGCAGCGGTCTGCTCGGCGCGCAGGTCATCCAAGCGCACGGCGAGCGCCGGGTCGGTAAGAGCCAGGATCGCGGCGGCCAGCAGCCCGGCGTTCACCGCGCCCGCCCGGCCAATCGCAAGCGTCCCCACGGGAACGCCCGCCGGCATCTGCACGATGGACAGCAGGCTGTCCATGCCGCTCAGCGCCTGGCTCTCGACCGGCACACCGAGCACCGGCAACGAGGTCCAGGCTGCGCACATGCCCGGCAGATGCGCGGCGCCGCCCGCGCCGGCGACGATCACCCGCAAGCCGCGCCCGCGGGCCGTCCTGGCGTACTCCGAAAGCCGGTCAGGCGTCCGGTGCGCGGACACGATGCAAGCTTCATGCGCGACGTGAAGCCGGGCCAGCACCTCCGCCGTATGCTGCATCGTCGCCCAATCCGACTGGCTGCCCATGATCAGGCCGACCTGCGCGTTGGCCGCGGCGGCCGGGTCCGGCATCAGGCGATGCTGTCCGGGACCAACATCAAGCGATGTTGTCCGGGATCAGCCGGCTTTCCAGCCAGGACAGCTCGTCCTTCAGCAGCAGCTTGCGTTTCTTCAGGCGCTGCAGGTGCAGCTGGTCGGTCCCCGCCTCGGACAGCCGGGCGATCACGGTGTCGAGATCACGATGCTCGCTGCGCAGTTCGTGCAGTTGGCGCAGGAGCGAGTCACGGTCGGTCAGCATCTTCTGCCATTACCACGGCGACCCGCGGGATGCCACGCAACTTGGACGAACAAAGCATCTCTCGGCGTCGTTCCCGTTTTCGTGTCACCCTCGATTCATATGGCAATCCACTGCACGGCGGTATTAGCGTTATCAGGCAGTGGCGGCGCGGCTGGCACTACGGCGCAAGCGTCATTGACTCACGAGGAGGCACCATGAACCTGCAGGCCCACATCGAGACCCTCAAGGAGCGCCATGCCACCCTGGAGCACCGCATCGCGGATGAGGACCAACGTCCTCAGCCGGACAGCGACGCCTTGGCACGGCTCAAGGTCGAGAAGCTGCGGCTGAAAGAGGAAATGGAGCGGCTGCGCGGCTAAGTCGGACCGGCCACGCTCAAGCCTGCGGGCCGCCTGCCAGCTCAGGCGGCCTCGTCGGCCTCCGGTGGCGGAGGCACCGGCACGGCCTTGCCGTCACGCGCCAAACGCTCGTTCGCCTGCGTGACCATCGCGTTCAGGTCGGTTTGCGTGCACAGGCCCAGGATCACGGGATCGCGCGGCTTGATGTTGGTGCTGTTCCAGTGACTGCGCTCGCGCACCTTCTGAATGGTGTCCTTGGTCGTGCCGAGCAACTTGATCACCTGGGCCTCACTCAACTGCGGGAAGTTCCGCAGCACAAACGCAATGGCGTCCGGGCGATCGTTGCGCTTGGCCACCGGCGTATAACGCGCCCCGCGCGATCTTTTGTTGATCGGGTTGTTGGCCGGGATCAGCTTGAGCCGTGCCACAGGGTCGGCCTCGCACCGCTTGATCTCGTCCGTGGTGAGCTGGCTGTTCGCAACCGGGTCATAGCCCACGATCCCCTGGGCGACCTCGCCATCGGCAATGGCCTGCACTTCCAGCGGGTGCATGCCGCAGAACTCGGCGATCTGCGTGAACGTCAAAGCGGTCTTTTCGATCAGCCAAACGGCAGTGGCCTTTGGCATCAGTGGGAGGCTCATTACTTCTGTCCTTCAGCGCCGCACGGCAGCCATAGCGGGGCAAGGCGGTCCAATATGGAAAAACCGGGGTATGGACCCGCGCTGTCCCAGGGGTCAAGCAATCTATCGATGGGGAGTCATATGGGAAGCGGGTTGACCGAGGACGAGGCGCCACGGCCAAAGACACAACTCACTCGGCCATCACTCGACGCCTTGGGCGTGGCGGAACTTGAAACGTATGTTGCCGAACTGCGCAGCGAAATTACCCGGGCGGAACAGGAAATCACGCGGAAACAGGGACACCGCGCAGCAGCAGACAGCGTGTTCAAGCGTTCATGACAAACGAAAGGGCCGGGCTTTTGGCCCGGCCCCCTGCAATTCGCGGCTGTTACGCGGCCTGCGAAGCGTCCTTGCTGTCGTTCGCGATTACCGGCGTCGCCTGTGCGGCGCTGCCGATCTGGATGCGGCGGGGCTTCAACGCCTCCGGCACCACACGCTTCAGGCCAACGTGCAACAGGCCGTTCTGCAGGTCAGCGCCATCGACCACGATGTGGTCGGCCAGCACGAACCGACGCTCAAACGCGCGGCCGGCGATGCCGCGGAACAGGACCTCCCCAGTCTCCGCCTCGGCCTTCACCCGGCCGGTGATGACCAAAGAATTCTCCCGAACCGTCAGCTCAAGGTCGTCCGGAGCGAAACCGGCCACCGCCATCGTCAGGCGATAGCTGTCGTCGCCAATACGCTCAATGTTGTAGGGCGGGTAGGACTGCGACACCGTCTCCTGGGCCGCGCCGGCCAGGCGGGCCATGCGGTCGAAGCCGATGGCGGTACGGAACAGCGGAGCAAAATCGTACGTCATGTGATAAACCCCCAAAAAGCAAGGTCTCATGTTTGGACCGCCCGAATGAGCCGGTCCGATCTAGGCTTCGTGGCCCCGGATGGGCGCCTCGAACGATGCAGAAATAGAAAGCGCCGCACCCCGGTTCAAGAGGGTGCGGCGCCTGGTTTTTCGCGAAAAAAGCGCGGCGGAGGGCTACTTGCGTATGCCCAGGCCGGCGAACTTCTTGTTGAACTTCGCAACCTGGCCGCCCGTGTCCATCAGGCGCTGCACCCCGGTCCAGGCAGGGTGCGACTTCGGGTCGATGTCCAGCCGCATCGTGTCCCCGGCCTTGCCGGCGCAGGTGCGCGTCTTGAACTGCGTGCCATCGGTCATGATGACGGTGATCTCGTGGTATTCCGGGTGAATGCCGGGCTTCATAGCATGTGCTCCATGGGGCCGCCGATACCGACCGGCGGCGAAGCCGCAGGGTATAGCCGCGTCGGCCACCGCGCCACAAGGCTTCAGGGCTGGACGCGGAAGGTCTCAGGCGCGGGCGCGCTGATACTGCTTGACCAGCTCGATCCGCACACCCAAGGCTTCGGCTGCCCGCAAGGTCCAGGCCGGGTCCGCCAGCACGGCCCGGGCAACGAACACCAGGTCGGCGCGACCGTTGGCAATGATCTCCGCCGCCTGCTCGGCGCCCCGGATCATGCCGACCGCGCCCGTGGCGATCCCCGCCTCGGTCCGCACCCGCTCCGCGAACGGCACCTGGTAGCCCGGATGCACCGACGGGATGCGGGCTGCGGGCGACACCCCGCCGGTCGAGCAATCGATCAGGTCCACGTCGCCCCGCGCCCGCAGCCAACGGCCAAGCTGCACGGCGTCGTCTGCCGTCAACCCGCCGGGCATCCAGTCGGTGCAGGAAATCCGCACGAACAGCGGCAGGTCGTCGGGCCACTCCGCCCGCACGGCGTCGATCACCTCCATGAGCATGGCCGCCCGCCCGGCGAGGTCCCCGCCATAGCGGTCGTTGCGCTGGTTGGAGATCGGCGACAGCATCGAATGCAGCAGGTAGCCGTGCGCCGCGTGCAATTCGATCACGCGGAACCCGGCATCCCGCGCGAAACGGGCGGTTTGCGCGAACTCCGAAACGACGCCGCGAATTTCCTCCGCTTCCATGGCGTGCGGCGTGATCGCGTCCGCATGGAACGGCAGGGCGCTCGCAGCCAGCGGCATCCAGCCGCCATCCTCCGGCAACAAAGCCTGGCCGCCTTCCCAGGGCCGCTGGCTGCTGGCCTTGCGCCCGGCATGGCTGATCTGGATGCCCGGCACCGCCCCGCCGTACTCGATCAGCTTCGTGACCCGGCGCAGGAACGCCAACTGCTCGGCGTCCCACAGCCCCAGGCAGCCCAGCGTGATCCGGCCGACGGCGGAGACGTGCGTCGCTTCCGTGAACACGAAGCCCGGCCCGGCCATCGCCTTGGCGCCGAGGTTCTGGATGTGCCAGTCATCCCCAAGCCCGTCCGTCGCGCAGTACTGGCACATCGGCGAAACCGCGATGCGGTTGCGCGCCGTCACCGACCGGAAGGTGA
>CALMAB010000500.1 GCA_937858325.1 uncultured Acetobacteraceae bacterium | reverse complement strand
CCGGTGGGCCGGTCGGGATGTTTGCTGCGCATCCCGACCCTATACAGTCGGGGGGCCTCCAAGGACAGCCAGTTGACAGCCATCCCGGTTCGGCGCTACTCCGCCCGCCCTGCGGCCTTGCCGCGCCACGGCGGAGGGGTGCCCGAGTGGCTAAAGGGGGCGGACTGTAAATCCGCTGCTGTAACGGCTACGTTGGTTCGAATCCAACCCCCTCCACCACCAAGCCGCCGCCGATGCTCTGGCCGATATTCGCCCTGCATTTCGTTCGGCATCAAATTGAATTGCGCAGTTTCTGTCTGCCCATCGGCGAGCATTGGTGTTATCCCGGTGCCGCGTGGGACGGAGGATGGCATGGGCAGCACGGCAGCGAAGGCCCAGGACGCGCCGCGGGACGAGTTTGCCGCCCGGCTCCGGCAACAGGAGATGGTCGCCGGCTTCGGCACCTTTGCGCTCAAGGCGACGGAGTTGGCGCCCGTCTTGACGGAGGCTTGCCGCGTCGCGTCGCTCGGGTTGCAGACTAAGTTCGCCAAGGTGCTGCACTTTCGGCCGGACTCTGACGACTTGCTGATCATCGCCGGGGTCGGATGGCGGTCCGGCGTGGTCGGCAGCACGACGTTGGGCGCCGGGCTGAGCAGCCCGGCCGGCTACGCCCTGCACACGGGGGAGCCGGTGCTGTCCAACAACCTGGGCAAAGATGACCGATTCCAAACGCCTGAGCTGCTGGTGGAGCACGGGGTCCACAGCGCCATCAACGTGGCGATCGACGCCGCCGACGCTTCGCTCCCGTTCGGCGTGCTGGAGGTGGACGGCACCGCCCGCGGCGAGTTCGTCGCGGCCGACACGGCGTTCCTGCAATCCCTGTCGAGCGTGCTCGCGGCGGCGCTGGTCCGGCACCAAACGGAGCAGGCCAAGGACGCCCTGCTGCGCGAGAAGGACCTGCTGATGCTTGAGGTCCACCACCGGGTCAAGAACAGCCTGCAACTGGTGCGCGCCTTGCTGCAGCTGCAAGCGCGGTCCGCGAGCGACGAGGCGCGGATACAGCTTGAAGCGGCGGCCGGGCGGATCATGACGATCAGCGCGGTGCATCGGCACCTTTACGAAGGAGGGTCGGCGACGCAGACCGACGCCGCCGCCTATTTGCGCGCGCTGGTCGGCGACATCCAGGCCATGATCGACACGCCGGAGAACCACCGCGAGATCACGGTGCAGGCCGACCCCCTGAGCCTGTCCGCCGACCAGACCACGCCGCTGGGCCTGATCACGTCGGAGCTGGTGGCCAACGCCTTGAAGCACGGCGCCGGCCGCGTGCTGGTCAGCCTCCGCGGCGTGCCCGGCGGCTTGCAGGTCCGGGTGGAGGACGAGGGGCCAGGCTTCCCCCCGGACTTCGCGCCGCGCCTGTCGGGGAGCCTGGGAATGCGGCTGGTCACGGCGCTCGCCAAGGGCGACCCGGCGCAGGCCTTGGTCATCGACCACTCGGCCGGGCACGGCTGCGTGGTCGCCACCTTGAAGCTTTAAGCATCATTCCGCGGCGCGTGAAACGGGCCGCAGGTAAAATGATGCGTCTCTCAGAATGCCCTAAGCAAGCTCGACGACGACCGGCACGTGGTCGGACGGCTGCGGCTGTCCCCGCTCGTCCCGGTCGGGCTTCGCCGCCGTCAGCCGCTCCGCCAGGTCCGGCGACAGCAGCACATGGTCGATGCGCAGCCCACGGTCCTGCGGCCACGCGCCGTGCTGGTAGTCCCAAAAGGTGTAAACCGGCCCGGACGGCTGCAGCGCGCGCAGCGCGTCCGTCAGGCCGAGCCATTGCAGGGCGCGGAACCGGGCGCGGGTTTCCGGCCGCACCAGGGCGTCGGACGCGGACAGCGTGCGTGGCGCGAAATCAACGTCGGCCGGGCACACGTTGTAGTCACCCGCAAGCAGCACCGCCTGGTCATCGGCCAGCAGGGCGGCGGCGCGCTCGGCCAGCAGCTCCATCCAACGCAGCTTGTACTCGTAACCCGCGTCGCCGCCGGAGTTGCCGTTCGGCAGGTATAGGTTGCCGACCGTGACCGGCCCGGAACTGCCCTGGACCCGGGCCTCGATGTAACGGGCCTGGCCATCGTCCTCGGGCAAGCCCGGCAGGCTGCGTTGCGTCACCTCCACCGGCACACGCGACAGGACCGCGACGCCGTTGTAGGACTTCTGGCCGACGACATGGGCCGCGTAGCCGGCCGCCTCGAACGTAGCAGTGGGAAAGCTCGCCGCCTCGCACTTGATTTCCTGCAGCAGCAGCAGATCAGGCTGCACCCGACGCAGCCAGTCCGCCACAAGCTGCTCGCGCATGCGGATGGAATTGACGTTCCAGGTGGCGATCCGCATGGGTGCGGCCGGCTCGGCCTCAATCGATGGCGAAGCTGGCGCCGCAGCCGCAGCCCGACGTGGCGTTCGGGTTGCGGACCGTGAAGTGCGCGCCCATCAGCTCGTCGGTGTAATCGAGCTGCGACCCGGCCAGCAGGTCCAGGCTCACGGGGTCCACGAGCACCCGGGCGCCCTGCGTCTCCACCACGAAGTCGTCCGGCTGCGCCGCCTCGTCCAGCTCGAACTTGTATTGGAACCCGCTGCACCCGCCGGCCAGCACGGCGACGCGGAGCGCGGCCGGGCGGGACTGTGCGGCCACGATCTCCGCCACGCGCTCGGCGGCGCGGTCGGACACGGAAAAGCGCGTGATGTCGCTGATGCTGTTCATGGGCGAAACATAGCGCGTGCCGCCCCCATATTGAAGATGCCGGTGCGGCATGGAATATCGAGGGTGCCGATGCGGCATCGGGCGCGCGATCCCTTATAGTCGGGTCCATGTCCCACGCTCCCTACGCCGTCCGGCCCGAAACCTCCCGCGGGCGATTGCATCCGGAACCGGAAAGCCCGGGCCGCAGCCCGTGGCAGCGGGACCGCGACCGGGTGATCCACAGCGCCGCCTTCCGCAAGCTGCAATACAAGACCCAGGTGTTCGTCAACCACGAGGGCGACTACTTCCGCACCCGGCTGACCCACAGCATCGAGGTCGCGCAGATCGCGCGCTCCATCGCCCGGGAGCTTGGCCTGGACGAGGACCTGACGGAGGCGTTGGCCTTGGCGCACGACCTGGGCCACCCGCCGTTTGGCCATGCCGGGGAGGAGGGGCTGAACAACCGCATGAAGCCGTTCGGCGGCTTCGACCACAACGCGCAATCCCTACGCATCGTGACCAAGCTGGAGGACCGCTACGCCGCCTTCGACGGGCTGAACCTGACGTGGGAAACGCTGGAAGGCCTGGCCAAGCACAACGGCCCGCTGCGCCACCCGCCGCCCTACATCGCCGAGTACAACGCGCGCCATCCGCTCGACCTCAACACCCAGGCGGGCGGGGAGGCGCAGGTGGCGGCGATGGCGGACGACATCGCGTATCACAGCCACGACCTGGACGACGGGATGCGCGCCGGGCTGTTCGGGCCGGACGACATCGCGCATCTGCCGGTGGTGGGGGCGTCGCTGGCGCTGGCCCGGCGCTCCAGCCTTGACGTGCCGCCGGCGCGGCTGCGGCACGAGACGATCCGCCGGGTGATCGACGGCTTCGTCACGGATTTGGTGAAGGAAAGCCGGCGGCGCATCGCGGCGCTCGATCCCGCCGACGCAGCCGCGATCCGCCATGCAAAGAAGCCGGTGATCGCGTTCAGCCCGGCGATGGCGGAGGCGAACCGGGCGGTCAAGGAGTTCCTGTTCGCCCGCATGTACCGCCATTGGCGGGTCAACCGCATGAGCAACAAGGCCCGCCGGGTGACGGAGGCCTTGTTCACCCTGCTGCACGAGGACACCAGCATGTTGCCGGACGGCTGGCGCGCGCGCGCCGGGGAAACGGACGGGCCGCGTGCGGCGCTGACGGTTGCGGACTATATTGCCGGGATGACGGACCGGTTTGCCCTGGACGAGCACCGCCGCCTGACCGACCCTTTCACCATCGGCTGACAGGACCTCGCTTTGCCAGAGAACATCTTTGCCCGCGTGCGCGCCGCCGTGGTGGACGCGCTGCGCCAGGTCGTGCCGGACCTGCCGGAGGACGTCGCCGCCCGGGTGGAAGTCTCCCCGGCGCGGGAAGCCGCCCACGGCGACATGGCGACCAACGCCGCGATGGTGAGCGCCAAGGCCGCGCGCCAGCCGCCGGCCCGCATCGCGC
>CALMAB010000499.1 GCA_937858325.1 uncultured Acetobacteraceae bacterium | reverse complement strand
GTTCGGACGCGGCAAGGTCCGGCTGTGCGGCCGGCGGTTCTGGGCGGGGCGCAGGAATGGCTTCGGGAGTGGGCGGCGGGGACGGCTCCTGTTGCGAAAGCTCGGCGGGTTCGGGTGCAGGCGGTTCGGGCTGGATCAAATCGGGCTGCGGGACCGGCGGCGCCGGTGGAGGCGCCGGCGTTGCCCGCGCGGTCGGCGGCTCGGTTTCGGGGATGGGCGGCAGATCGGCGGCTGGCGCCTCGGAAGGCGTGTCGAGCGCCTGGTTCGGCGCGGTGGGCGGCGTGGATGAGCCGCCGTTCTCGAACAACAGGTCGTAGGACGGCGCGATCGGCATAGGCGGCTCAGGCGCCCGCGCGGTCAGCAGCGCAGCAAGCGCCAGAAGGTGCAGCAGGATGGAGCCGACGACCGCCCAGCGCCGACGCGGATCACGGGCCGTGTCTGGCCGAGGACGCATCGGCAGGGCGGGACTGGTCAGCGGCAAGTGGGGCATCGGAACCGGGTCATGCGGCGGCAGATATAGGTGTTCGCGACCGGCTGTGGGTAGGCTTCAGTGGTTCGGCCTGCCGTGAACACTTGACAGAACGTCGCGCACGCTCTTTCTACGCACTTCGCAAGGACGGTCGCGCCGGGCCGCCAGGTCGGATGGCTTGCCGGCCATGCAGGGGCGTAGCTCAATTGGCTAGAGCGCCGGTCTCCAAAACCGGAGGTTGAGAGTTCGAGACCCTCCGCCCCTGCCAGCCGGCGTGCCCGCCTGCTGTGATGCGTGTTCCTCAAGAAAGTTTGGAATCCATGGCGTTGGCGGTTGATCCGGTGAAGTTCCTCCGTGAAGTGCGGACCGAGGTGGGGAAGGTCACCTGGCCGTCCCGCAAGGAGACGCTGGTTACAACCGGCCTGGTGTTCGCCTTGTCGGGGCTGGCGGCCGTATTCTTCTTCGTCGCCGACCAGATCATCGGCGTCGGCGTCCGCGCGCTGTTCGGCGTCGGGTTTTAAGGGACCAGTCATGGCCAAGCGTTGGTATGTCGTTCACGTTTACTCCGGATTCGAGAAGAAGATCGCGCAGCAGGTCAAGGAACAGGCTGCGCAGAAGGGCTTGGCCGACATGGTGGACGAGGTGCTGGTCCCCGCCGAGGACGTGGTCGAGGTGAGGCGCGGCCAGAAGATCAACGCGGAACGCAAGTTCTTCCCCGGCTATGTGCTGGTCAAGATGGAGTTGACCGACCAGACATGGCACCTGATCAAGGACACGCCCAAGGTCACGGGCTTTCTCGGCACCAAGACCCGGCCGTCGCCCATCACTGATGCAGAGGCCGACCGCATCCTCAAGCAAAGCGCGGAAGGCGTGGAACGCGCGCGTCCGGCCGTTCTGTTCGAGGTCGGCGAGCAAATCCGCGTCGCCGACGGGCCGTTCACCAGCTTCAACGGCACGGTCGAGGAGGTGGACGAGGAAAAGGGCCGCGTGAAGGTCAGCGTGTCGATCTTCGGCCGCTCAACCCCGGTCGAGCTTGAATACAGCCAAGTCGAGAAAGTCTGACGACGGCGCGGGGCAGGGCCGCTTACGCAGCGTACCCGGCCTGGCCGTGAACCTGGTCACGTTGTTCATTGACGCGGACGCCTGCCCGGTGCGGGAAGAAGCGTTCCGCGTCGCCACCCGCCTCAACCTTCCCGTCCGGGTCGTGTCGAACGGCTCCCGCCCGATCCGCCCGCCGGGCCTGCCCAATGTCGAGATGATTACCGTGGGCAGCAAGCCGGACGAGGCCGACGATTGGATCGCCGAACGCATCGGTCCCAACGACGTGTGCGTCACTGCCGATATCCCGCTCGCGTCCCGCTGCCTGGCGCGCGGGGCACGGGCGCTGTCGCACACCGGCCATGTCTGGACGGCGGACAACATCGGCTCGGCGCTGGCCGGCCGGGAGGTCGCGAGGCACCTGCGCGAAATCGGTGCGGGGGGAGGCGGCCCGCCGCCTTTGGCAAAGGCGGACCGCTCCCGGTTCCTGTCGGCGCTGGACGCTTTGGTCCAAGCGGCCCTGCGCCAAGCGCGCGGCTAACGGCTCAGGGCGCGTCGCCGTGGTCCGGCTGCGGGTCGCCGCCGTGGCGCAGTTCGTCGCGGGTCATCGGTGCTTCCCGCCACTCGCCCTGGTCCGCCACGCTGGAGCCGCCCGGGAACTCGCCCAGGTTCTCCTGGATGCTCGCCTCCTCGACCATGACGCCGGGAATGGGATCCTGCTGCGTCATCGGGTTGGGCATCTGGCCGGTGCCGGCGGCGTCCTCCATACGGATCAACTCATCGGCTCGCTCGGTGAACTCAGCCATGCTTCCAGGCGGGCTGCCCGCCTCTTCCCAAAGGTGCCGGGCACGCGCCTCGATGCGCTGCATGCGTTCCGGGGTGACTTCCAGGGGATTGTCTGACATCGCTCGCTCTTTCGGTGCTGTGGCAAACGTAGCGTCGCAGCGCGGCGCCGGGTTCCGTCCACGATGCAATCAGGCCCCGCTACATGGGCCGTTAAAGCATCAGCAGTCCGCGGCGCAGCCCTTTCGCGACGGCTTCGGCCCGGCTCGCCACGCCGAGCTTGGCGAACACGGCCTCCAAATGGAATTTAACGGTATGCGCGCTGATGCCGAGCTGCCGCGCGACGCCCTTGTTCGTCATGCCCTCGCCGAGCGCACGCAGGATCTCCAGTTCCCGTGGGGTCAGCAACGGACGCGGCGGCGTGGCCTCGGCAAAGCCGGGTGAGGCCACTTCCGGCAGGCTGACGCGCAATCCGGCTGCCACGGCGCGCAGCCCAGCATCCAGTTGCGCCGGCGTCAGACCCGGGGGCAGTACGCTTGCCTCCTCATCGTCACCCGCCGCGAGGCGGAGCACCGGCAGGTTTGGGGTGCTCGCCGCCGACCCATCGGCCAGCACGACATCCGCCTCGGACGCGGCAGCCAGCGTGTGGCCGGCTAGGGCAACCCGGGCAGCCAAATCCGCTTGGCGCACCGGCGACCGCGCCGCCACCGCTACCTGCAAGCCCAGCCGTGTCGGGGCCGGCATGACGAATGCCGCTGGCGGTTTCATGCTGCGGGCCGGGCAGCGACGAGGACCGGGAGTTCGATTGGCGTTCCGCCCCGCAACAAGCGCAGCGTCACGTCCGTGCCGGCGGCATGGCCTCCGAGCGCCCCCGCCATGACCCGCATATGGGACGCAGCCGCGCCGTCCACGGCCAGCAGGATGTCGCCGGGCAGCACGCCGGCCTGCTCTGCCGGACCGGGCGTTGCGAGGCTGATCACCATGAGGCCTGCGTCCAGGCCGGCCGCGGCCTGCCACCCCGCAGGGATCGACACCGGCTGCAGCCCCAGGCCCAGCCACCCGCGCGAGACTTGGCCGTCCGCCAGCAACGGCGGCAGCACGCGGTTCACCGTTGCGACCGGGATGACCAGGACGCGTCGGCGCGGGCCGAGCGTTGACATGCCCAAGAGGCCCCCCGCGGCATCAAGCACCGGGCCGCCCTCGTCCTGTGCTGACAAGCGGGCGTCGAGGCTGATGAGCTGGTCGATGCGGCCCCCGCCCAGGCTGTCCCACGCCGGGCCAACACGGTGTACCAGGCCCAGCCGAGCCGTCGGGCTGCCGTCAATCGCCGCCCCCAGCACCAGCGCGAGGCTGCCGCTGCGCGGCGCGACGGGAGCCGGCAAGGCCGGTCCGTCAAATTCAAGCCGCAACACGGCGACGTTGGTGCCGGAGTCGCGGCCCGCGAGGTGCGCCTGCACGTGGGACCCATCGGGCAGCACGGCCGGCACCGCGGCGTCCGGGGGAAGGCCCTGCTCGCTTGTCACCAGCACCCCTGGACGCCATAGCGTCGCCGTGCGCTGCGCGCCGACCCCGGGATGGATGCAGACCAGCCCGGCGCCTGAACCAGCCACGCGGGACACGAGCGCATCGGAGAACGTCAGCAACGGGTCGAGCATCCGGGCACCTCCATCGGCCCATCATATCGTCTCGCATGAGCCGCGCCGCCATAGGACGGATGGGGAGGGATGGCCGGAAAGCCTCCGCCTTGTTCCCCGCCCCGGCGGCCCGCATATGTCACGTCCTTATGGGGAGACCACATATGCGACCGACACGCCTGGCCGTCCTGGCCGGACTGCTCGCGACACCGGCCTTGCCGGCGGCCCACGCGCTTGCGGCCGGTGACGACCCCACCCGCATCGGCGACGTCAGCACCACGTTCCGCGTGATCGGCCGCAATGACCGCATCGTGGTGGACCGGTATGACGACCCGAGGGTGGACGGGATAAGCTGCTATGTTTCGCGCGCCGAAACGGGCGGGATCAAGGGCACGGTCGGCCTCGCCACCGACCCTAGCCGGTTCAGCATCGCATGCCGCGCCACCGGCCCCATCACCGTTCCGGACCGGTTGCCGGCGAACGAGGTCGTGTTCGGCGCCTCGGCCAACTGGCTGTTCAAGGAAATCCGCGTCAGCCGGATGTGGGACCCGCAAAAGCGCGTGGTGGTGTACCTCGTTTGGTCAACGCAGGCACTCAGCCCGGGCGGCAGCCCCTACAACAGCGTCAGCGTCGTGCCGGTCGGCACGCCCGCACCGTGATTGCCAGGCAGCGCGGACGCTGACCTCGCCGGCGAACTGGCGTTCGATCAAGCCTGTGAGGGCGCGCTCAGCACGCTCCTATTGCGATTGGAGCGGCAAGCGGAGCTTGAACCCGGCGCCGGGACGGACGCGGCGCTCCTGCTCGGCCTGTGCGGTGGAGCCGGCTGAAAAACCTTCGCCCCGGTACTGCTCGCTGCGGCTGAAGAAGCCGGGCGCGAGCTGGGGAGCAGCCCTGGCGCGTGGGGCGGCGGGCAGGTCAAGGTCGCGGTTGGGCGTGGGCGCCAGGTCGTAGTTGGGGCCGGCACCCGCGGCGCCGCCCGGCGGAGGCGTCGGGGGCAATGGCAGCAAAGGCGATGCGGGCGGTGTCGCCTGCAGGTTCAACCCGCGGTGCTGCGGCAGGGCCGGCACAGGCAGCAGCAAAACCGGCAGAAGCCAAGCCATGATGGACGCAGAGCGCCTCATGTCGCAGCCTCGTTGGGGATCTCGGGCGACGTGCCGTGCCGGTCGCCGGGCGGATTGCCGGCGGGTGCGCCCAACGGCCCATCGCCTGCGGCATGCCAAGCGTGCAGCGACCAGTTCACCGACGGAAACGCCAGCTCGGTCCAGGGGATGTCCTCCCAACCGAAAAGCCGGGTTTCAAGGCTTTCCACGCCGGGCGAGAAGGCCGCTGCGCCGTCGAACCGGGCGCGGAAGATGACCTGCACCTGGCCGATGCGGCTGATGCTGAACACGGCGAGGATGCCATCAAGGGCGATCCGCGCCTGCGCCTCTTCCAACGCTTCCCGTTGCGCGCCTTCCTCGACGGTTTCCTTCAGCTCAAGGTATCCGGCCGGGAGCGTCCAATAGCCCCGGCGTGGCTCAATGGCCCGGCGGCAGAGCAGCACTTGCCCAGCATGAACGACGACGGAGCCGACCACGACCTTCGGATTCTCATAGGCGACATAGCCGCAATCGTCGCAGACGGCGCGTTCATGCGTGTCGCCCTCGGGAACGTGATAGGAAAAGCGAACCATGGCCGCAGGGTGCTGCGGCGCGTCGGCGGGATCAAGAGGCGGGTGGGGTCCCGGTTGATTATACCGACAAGTTCAGCAATGAACCGCGCGGCGTGTGCCCCGGCGGGGCAGCGCCGGGCAGGGCCTGCTTGCCCGGCGGCAAGGCCGAAGCCGCTGGGGCGTCCCGTTGCTCGCGGACCGTTTGGATCGGTCTGGGTTGCGGCAGCTTCGGGATGGACGCGGCGCCGGAAAAGGCCGAGAGGGAGTTTGTCGAGAGCATGATCGCCACCTTAAGCCAAAGAGGTAACGAATTCGTTAAGAAGCGGGCGATTCCAGCGCTGCGACGCCGGGCAGCGTCTTGCCTTCCAGCCATTCCAAGAACGCGCCGCCGGCGGTGCTGACGTAGCTCAATCGGTCCAGCACTCCGGCGTGCCGCAGCGCGGACACGGTGTCGCCCCCGCCCGCGACGCTGCGCAGCGCGCCCTGCGATGTCGCTTCCGCGACCGAGCGGGCCAGTGCGGTCGTCGCCGCGTCGAAGGGCGGGGTCTCGAACGCGCCGAGCGGCCCGTTCCAAACCAACGTGCGGAGGTCGGGCAAGCGGTCCTGCAATCCCTGCACGGTGGCTGGTCCCACGTCGAGCATCATCGCATCGGACGGGATGGCGCCCACCGAGACGATCTCCGTCGGCGCGTTGGCCCGGAACTCCCGGGCGACCACGGCGTCGGAGGGCAGCACGACCTCGCATCCAGCCCGGTTCGCCTCCGCCAGGATGTCCCGGGCCGTCGCGTGCATGTCCGCTTCTTGCAGGCTCTTGCCCACCGCCGTGCCTTGCGCCGCCAGGAACGTGTTGGCCATGGCGCCACCGATCACCAGCACATCGACCCGGCCGGACAGGTTGCCCAGCAGTTCCAGCTTGGTCGAGACCTTTGACCCGCCGACAATGGCGCAGACTGGCCGGGCCGGGCTGCCCAGCGCCGAATCAAGCGCCTCAAGCTCCGCCTGCATCAGGCGGCCGGCATAGGATGGCAGCAGGTGGGCGACCCCCTCCGTGCTGGCGTGCGCCCGGTGCGCCGCGGAGAAGGCGTCGTTGACATAAAGGTCGGCCAGCGTCGCAAGCTCGCGCGCAAAGGCCGGGTCGTTGGCTTCCTCGCCTGAATGGAACCGGGTGTTCTCCAGCACGAGCACGTCGCCCTCGGCCATCGCGGCGACTGCGGCCTGCGCTTCGGGTCCGGTGCAGTCGGGCGCGAACGCCACGGCTCGGCCCAGAGCCTCGCCCAAGGCCTCGGCCATCGGTGCCAGCGACATCGATGGCACGCGCTTGCCTTTTGGCCGGTCGAAGTGGCTGCACACGATCACTCGGGCGCCGGCGCTTGCCAGCTCCCGGATGGTGGGGGACAGCCGCTCAATCCGCGTCAGGTCGGTGATGCGCCCATCGCGGACGGGCACGTTGAGATCGGCGCGCAGCAGCACGCGCTGCCCGGCCACGCGGGCGTCATCCAGCGTGCGGACGGTCACGCCTGCATGTTCCCGAACAGCACCGCCGTATCGACCATGCGGTTGCTGAAACCCCACTCGTTGTCATACCAGCCCATCACCCGGGCCAACTGCCCATCGACCACGGCGGTCTGCGTCGCATCGAACGTGCAGGACGCCGGCTGGTGGTTGAAATCGACGCTGACCAGCTTGGCCGTGTTGTAGTCCAGGATGCCGCGCAGCGCGCCGGTGGAGGCCGCCTTCATCGCGTCGTTGATCTGCGCCGCCGTCGCCGCCTCGCGCAGGTTCACGTCGAGGCTGACCAGCGACACGTTGGGCGTCGGCACGCGGATGGCCGTGCCGTCCAGCTTGCCGGCCAGCTCGGGGATGACCAGGCCCACGGCCTTGGCGGCGCCCGTGGTGGTCGGGATGCTGGACACGGCGGCGGCGCGGGCGCGGTGCAGGTCCTTGTGCAAGGTATCCACGGTGTTCTGGTCGCCGGTGTAGGCGTGGATGGTGACCATGTAGCCGCGCAGGATGCCGAAGCTGTCGTTCAGCACCTTTGCCATCGGCGCCAAGCAGTTGGTGGTGCAGGACGCGTTGCTGATGACGGTCATCTCGGGCGTGACCACCTGGTGGTTCACGCCATACACCACCGTGGCATCTACCCCGTCTGCCGGGGCGCTGATCAGCACCTTGCGGGCGCCGGCACCCTGGATTAACGCGCTGGCCGCTTCCTTGCTGGTGAAGCGCCCGGTGCACTCCATCGCGACATCGACGCCGCCGTACGGCACCTTGGACGGGTCGCGTTCCGCCGAAACCTTGATCGGGCCGAACGTCCTGCCCTGACAGCGGATCGTGATGGCGTCGCCCTCGACCTCAACCTCCCCGGGGAAGCGGCCGTGCACGCTGTCGTAGCGGAACAGGTGGGCGTTGGCCTCCACGCTGCCCAGGTCGTTGATGGCGACCGGCACGATGTCGTCCCGCCCGCTCTCGGCGATGGCGCGCAGCACCAAGCGACCGATACGCCCGAACCCGTTGATGGCGACCTTGACGGCCATGCGACCAATCTCCCCCTAGTTTGCAGCGAGCCGCTTTTTCACGGCGGCGGTGACGGCCTCCGGCGTGATGCCGAAATGCCGGAACAGCGTGTCGCCCGGCGCGCTGGCGCCGAAGCCGGTCATGCCGATGAACGCCCCGTCCGCGCCCAGCCAACGCTCCCAGCCGAAGCCGCAAGCGGCCTCGATGCCGAAGCGGGGCGCGCTGCCCAGGACGCCGGCATGATAGCTCTCGACCTGCTGCGCGAACAGGTCCCAGCACGGCAGCGACACCACGGCGACCGGGACGCCCTCCTCGGCCAACATGCGCCGAGCCTCGATGGCGACCGACACCTCGGACCCGGTGGCGATCAAGGTCGCCTGCCGCGCGCCGTTCGCCTCGGCCAAGACGTAGCCGCCGCGGGCGCTGCGGTTCTCCGCGGCGTCGCCGCGCAGCGCCGGCAAGGCTTGACGGGACAGCACCAGCAGGGTCGGCCCGTCGGAGCGGCGGATTGCCAGTTCCCAGCATTCGGCGGTTTCCATCGCATCTGCCGGGCGCATCAGGTGCAGGCCGGGCATGGCACGCAACGAAGCGAGCTGCTCGACCGGCTGGTGCGTCGCCCCGTCCTCCCCCGCGCCGATGCTGTCATGCGTCAGGACGTGGACCACCCGTTGGCGCTGGATCGCCGCGAGGCGGAGCGCCGGGCGCATGTAGTCGCTGAACACGAGGTACGTACCAGCGTAAGGCAACAACCCGCCGTGCAGGGCCAGGCCGTTCATGCACGCTGCCATGCCATGCTCGCGGATGCCGTAATGCACGTAGCGCCCGGCATAGCTCCCGGGTGCAACCGGCGCCATGCCGCGGACCATGGTAAGGTTGGACTGCGTGAGGTCCGCCGAGCCGCCGACCAGCGCTGGGATCGTCGGCGCGAGCGCCGCAAGCGCTCGCTGGCTGGCCTGCCGGGTGGCGAGCGCTGGGCGGGTATCGGCAAGCTCGGCCTTGAGGGCCGCCATCGCCTCGTGCCAGGTTTCCGGCAAGCGGCCTGCCACCACGCGCTCGAACTCGGCCCGCAGCGGGTGCTTGGCGAGCCGCTTCAGCCAGGCTCGGCGCGCGGCGGTTCCGCGCCGGCCGGCAGCGGCCCAGCGCTGCATCAGGTCGGGGGGGACGTTGAACGGGGGGTGGTTCCAGTCCATCGCCTCTTTGGCGGCCCTGGCCTCCGTGCGGCCCAGCGGCCCGCCGTGGCACGCCGCCGTGCCCGCCTTGGTGGGTGCCGCGAAGCCGATGATGGTGCGGCAGGCGATCAGCGTCGGCTTTTTCGAGCGCTGCGCCAGGGACAGCGCCGCCTGCACTTGATGGGCATCGTGCCCGTCCACCCGCTTCGTCGCCCAGCCCAGCGCGGCAAACCGCTTGAGCTGATCGTCCGAGGACGACAGCGCCGCCTGCCCATCCCTCGACGTGCCGTTGTCGTCCCACAGCACCGTCAGCTTCTCCAGCCGCAGGTGCCCGGCGAGGCTTGCGGCCTCGTGGCTGATGCCCTCCATCAAGTCGCCGTCGGACGCGATGACCCAGGTGCTGTGGTCCACCAGGCTCTTGCCGTAGCGCGCCGCCATCATGCGCTCGGCAAGCGCCATGCCGACCGCGGTGGCTAAGCCCTGGCCGAGCAGCCCCGTCGTGGTTTCGATGGCCGGGTGCTCGCCGTGTTCGGGGTGCCCGGCGGCGGGGCTGTCAAGCTGGCGGAAGCGTTCCAGCACGTCGATTTCCATGCCGGCGTGCCCGGTGAGGTGTAGCAGCGCATACAGCAGCATGGACCCGTGCCCGGCCGACAGCACGAACCGGTCACGGTCCGGCCAGCGGGGATCGGCGGCGTCGAAGCGCAGCAGCTTGGTCCACAGCGCGGTGGCGGCATCCGCCATGCCCATCGGCATCCCCGGATAGCCGGAGCCTGCCGTTTCGATGGCGTCGATGGCCAAGGCGCGGATCGCATCCGCCATTCGCCGCTCAACCGTGGCAGGCCGGGCCAAAATTGCCTGGGCGCGAAGAGCCGGGGCGTCATGGTCTAAAGCGCGGGTGCCTTGCATCAATCCTCCGCTTGCCGCGGCCCAAGCGCCACAGGGCAGGCCGCTATACGGTCGGAGTGGCGTGCGGGCAACCCCACTGAGTCGCATCGGGCTGTTACGTTTCTGCGCCGCTGGGGTGGGCGTGGTCGCTGCGGCTGCCTTGCCACCGGCTACTTTGGCACGGCTCAGCGCGGCTCCAGCGTGCGATTGGCCCGGGCGACCACTGCCTCGAACAGCATCTGACAGCCGGCTTCGGCCTCCTCGGGTTCGATGCTTTCGGCCTCGTTATGGCTCAGCCCGTCCTTGCACGGCGTGAAGATCATTGCCGTCGGCACGTGCCGCGCGACGTAGATGGCGTCGTGCGCGGCGCCGGAGACGATCTCCCGGGCAGACAGCCCAAGGCGTGCCGCTGCCTGGCGCACCAGCTCGACGCAGGCCGGGTCGAAGGGCTGGGCCGGGATGCGAAACAGCTCGTGAAGTTCAAGCGCCACGCCGCAGCCGCGGGCGATGGCGCCGGCCTCCTGCGGAAACTCCTCGGCAAGCCGGTTGATCTCGCCCTCGTCCGGATGGCGGAACTCGACGCTGAACCGAACCTCGCCCGGGACGACGTTGCGGCTATTGGGTAGTACCTGGAGCTGGCCCACGGTGCCGCGCCCATCCTCGCCGCGGGCGCGCGTCAGCCGGTCCACCAAATCGATCACCCGGGCGGCGCAGACCAGCGCGTCCCGCCGGGCGCTGGGCGGCGTGGTGCCGGCGTGGCTGTCCTGCCCGATGCACACCGCGTCATACCACGCCTGCGCCTGCCCGCCGGTCACGATGCCGACCTGCTTGCCCTCCCGCTCCAGGATCGGGCCTTGCTCGATGTGCAGCTCGAAGTAGGCGTCGGCCGGGAAGGGACGGGCGGGTTCCGTACCGCGGTAGCCGATGCCGTCCAGCGCCGCGCCGACCGTGGTGCCCTCCGCATCCGTCAGCGCTTCCATCGCCGCCTGCCCATACACCCCGGCCCAAACGCCGGACCCCATCAGGCTGTGGCCGAAGCGGCTGCCTTCCTCGTCGGTCCAATTCACCAACTCGACCGGCGCCTCCGTCGCGATGCCGAGGTCGTTCAGGCTGCGCATGACCTCAAGCCCGGCAATGACCCCCAGCGCGCCGTCGAACTTGCCGCCCGAGGGCTGGCTGTCCAGGTGGCTGCCGAACAGCACCGGCGGGCGCGTGGGGTCCTGCCCGGCGCGGCGCGCGAACATGTTGCCCATCGCGTCGATCCGCACCGCAAGCCCGGCCTGCTCGCATTCCGCACGGAACCGGTCGCGCCCGGCACGGTCCACCTCGCTCAGCGCCAGGCGCCGCACGCCGCCCTTCGCGGTCGCGCCGATCTCGGCCATGGCCATGAGGCTGTCCCACAGGCGCCTGCCGTCGATCCGCTGGTTCGTGAAGCTCATTCCGTGCTGTCCATCGTTGTCGTCCTGCCTGATCACGGCCATCATGCCCGCCAACTTACCGCCCGCAAACCCCGGAGACCTGCCTTGGCACACGCCCTGCCCACCGCCCCGGCCATCTTGCGCAACACGATCCTGGATCGAGATGCGGTATGGCAGGCCCGGGTGGACCTCGCCGCGTGCTTCCGAGCCGCCAGCCGCCTGGGCCTGCACGAGGGCATCTGCAACCACCTGTCGGCCATGGTGCCGGGGGCGGACTCGCTGTTCCTGGTCAACCCTTATGGTTGGGGCTTTCACGAGGTCACGGCGTCCCGCCTGCTGATCTGCGACTTCAACGGCAACGTCGTGCAAGGCGCGGGCGTGCCGGAAGCGACGGCCTTCCACATCCATGCCCGTGTCCACCTGCGCCTGCCGCGCGCCCGGGCGGCGTTCCACACCCACATGCCGAACGCGACGGCGCTCGCGATGCTGGAAGGCGAGCCGCTGGCCTATGCCGGCCAGACCGCGCTGAAGTTCCTGGGCCGGGTCGTCGTCGATGACAACTACAACGGCCTGGCGCTGGACGAGGCGGAGGGCGACCGCATCGCGGCCAGCATGGGCGATGCCGACGTGGCGTTCATGCGCAACCACGGCATCATGGTGCTGGGCCGCAGCATCGCCGAGGCGTGGGACGACCTCTAC